>NZ_JAEHBQ010000029.1:0-54359 GCF_016483555.1 Bacillus cereus group sp. N14 | reverse complement strand
TCCATATAAATATAGAACTCAGGTTGCTTAGTTGTGTTTTTTGAATACTGTCTACTTGACAGGGGTCACTTCATTTTACAGTGTCTTTTTTATTTATATTCTATTCGTAAGGATTCTCTCTTTTACACACAAAATCTATTACATGACAAAGGAGACCATCAAATGGAACATCCTGTTGCAAGAGAACTACGTTTCATACGTATATGCCTCATCATCTTGATCATTGTCATCGCGTTTTGGGATCGTGAGAAAACTGTGGAAATCACTGACCATGGTAGTGATCCTACCTTAAACATTAGCAATATGACCCAAGTTGGTGATAATACATTTGCCTATAAAGACGAGTCGAATCAAATTAAAATATTTAAGTTTGACCCGGATACAAATGAAATAAAATTAATAAAAGAATTTTATGCTAACGAATATTAATTACATAAAGTGAAACTTTAATCAGTGGGGGTTTTCTTCATCCCCCACTGATTATTAGCCCTCACCAATCGGACTTTTATGGGCAGTTGATCCCCCACCTAAATTCTTTGCTTTCGCTGAATTTTGAGGTGGGGGTCTTACTGCCCATTAAAGCGGGATAAAGGCACCTTAAGATGTCTTTTTTATTTTCAAAAGGACCTGCTCACGTTTATGCGTCAAAACATAAAGTAAATAGAATCCGTTAAAAAACACGAGTGACCCTTTGTTTTCCCCTCTTATTAAAGGAGGAACTATTATGGGATTTGGTGGTAGTTGCGGCGGAAGCTGCGGTTTTTCTGGAGGATTTGCACTATTAGTTGTATTGTTTATTTTATTAATCATCGTTGGAGCTTCTTGTTTCTGCTAAACAAACTATCGGAAAAGACACTCTTATATGGGTGTCTTTTCTTTGTAAACTAAAAAGTATGAGAATAAAAACCTTTGGTCATCATTACGACTAAAGGCCTTTTCTATATAAAAAATGAAACATAGTAAAAATGAAATACTTACTCAAATTGTTTTTCACCTTATAAATTATATCCAAAAAGTTGGATAGCTTCTTTTACTACTCATATTATTAATGAATAAAGCAAAAGCTACAATAACAAGAGAACCAACTAGAACTGGTGTTACTAAATAACTCCAACTGTATGCTCCTAAAATAACGACAATTGGATCAGCCCCTGCCGGAGGATGCGTTGTTCTTGTTAACATCATAATAGCAATCGACATCCCCACTGCTAAAGCAATTGTCCAATATTCATTCCCAAACAAATGATATATTGATAGACCAATGAAAGTTGAAATCAAATGTCCTCCAATAATATTACGTGGCTGAGATAACGGTGCATTCCAAACTCCAAACGCTAATACACAACTCGCCCCAAATGGAGCCATTAACAATTCTGTAGACGTTATACTCGTTAAATATGTTAAGGTGAGAATCGTTAAAAATCCCCCCAATAGTCCTGTTAAAGAGTCCTTTATATTTACTTGTAATGGACTTCTTCCTTTCCCTTTCATTTTTGCAAAATATCGTACACTTATTGGTTGAGCCTCTTTCTGCTTAGCTGCTGTTATATTACTCATCATTCTCCTCCTTTATTTACCAATAATTATATTCCGAACAAACTAACCAGTCAATATTAATTTTATAGGTTAGTTTAAAAATACAGAAAAAAAGAATCAACTGTTATAAGTTGATTCCCTAAACTTCTTCAGATTTTCGAAATTGAAATTTTGCTACCTTTTTTCGATTCCCACATATTTTCATAGAACACCATTTTCGTTTTCCGCTTTTATCTATAAATAATAAAACACAGTCAGGGTTTGAACACCTTTTAAGAGAAATAAGCTTATTTTCTGCTATTAACGTTAAAGCATCAAGCGCAATTAACGATACAAGTACATCCTCAATTTCTCCAACTGGAATAGGTACTAAACTCTGTTCAATAACTTTATATGTAAATGGTGCCTTCTCAATTTGTTTTTCTAAATACGTAATAAAATCATCCGAAATTTCGTGCTGATCGGCAATTGCCTCAAACTGTTTTCTCAGTAATTCTCTTAGCTCTAGTATGCTAGATGTAACTTGATTCATGCGCTCTTGAATTCCTATAAGTGTTTTTTCATTCCAAAAAGGCAGATTAACCTTTATTACATGTAGCCATTCTAATACATCTTCATCTGTTATTAATAAATCATAACGTTGTCCACGCCTAACTAACTCTGTATTCACTAAATCTAATGAGAGATTTCCAGATATAAGCGGGAATTGTTTTCTTTCCTGCATGTACTCATCACCTACTCTTTAAACAATCATATTCCAAATTAATACAGAAGTGCAACTTTTTTATAAACTATAAAGTATGAAGATCAAAGCCTTTAGCCATAATTACGACTAAAGGCTTTTTTGTATATAACTAAAAAGGAGCTGAATGTATGGAACATAATAAGAATGGAATGCTTGCTTTAATTGTTTTGTTTGTGGGACTAGCATTTTTTGTTATCGGTATGGTTTATCATTTATGGGGCACCTTTTAAATCGAAGAAATCTTAATTACTGGATACGAAAATGAAGAAGAACTTTCCTTACGAAAAGAACTCATATGAATTTTTAAAGAGGATGCAAAGATGCATCCTCTTTAATTTATTTTCCGTCCGAAAAATGTAAAAACAAAAACATCTTTTGTCCATTTTCCTTTCCCATACATATAAAATACAAATCCACTAATACTAGTTAGTATAATAAGTACAGCTAAATATATCCAATTTCTGTTATTACCATTCTTTAAGCTATCTATAATTTGCTCCTTAGTATTTCCAATATAAACAAATTCCCCATATCTACTAGGTAATTCTTTTATTACTTTTCCATCTACTGATCCAAGTACAACTACATTTTCTTTATTTTCTACTGCTCTAAATGAATAAAAGCGTTTTTTTCCATCTGCTAACTTTGTAGCATTCGCCTGAATATCATTTATTCTTGTTGAAATTACATTCTGATCATTTAATTCCATAAAGGGAGTTTCCAAAGACACATTTTCTTTATTTATTAATTTTAATTCTTTATTTCCGATATGTATTGGTTCATTATAAAAAGCTGTTACTTGGCCGTTACTCCATAACGAACGATTTGGTGCAGAAGTCTGTGTATAATATGTCGTTTTTTTCTTTTGAATTCGATTCACTACCGCATACCCATCAGCAAGTAGCGTTTCATCTCCTGTTACACGTTCAGAATATATCTCTCCCCTTACAAAATATATACCATTTGCAACCTCTTTTTCACTTGAAATCATCTGTATATCACCGAGTTCATTCCAGACTAAAAAACTATTTAAACTCTTATATCCATAAAAAACACATGCCATTAATAAAATGGTAAACATTGCCCCTATTTTAAATGTTGCCTTTTTATTCATTGCTTGTTATTCCCCCATATATTATGAATACTTTTATCTCAATTATAATTAGCAATATTATTGATGTATATATATTAATCTTTGTTACCTCCAATTTAAGTGAACGTCAAATAACGCTGAACCCACACGCACATTTGGATTTTGCTCTTCCATTTCAGATGATAATTTTTTTAGCCAGTAATATAGCCGATGAACTGTTAAATTTTGTTTTCAGCACCAGGAATCACTTGATAGCCCACTGTTTTTATAGTTCTGAATATACGTTTCCCACTCTTTATTTAATAGGTTTCTTTTCATAAGAAAACCTTTACATGTAGCATGTAAAGAGGAATAATAGACAACTAAAATATATAAAAAATCTTATAATTAATATATATGCATTATTTCATGAAAATCTTTATTATTACATGCTATACTAAAACAGGAGTCGACAATCATTATTTTCTTCTTATTTTTAAAGCAATATGGATATACCTTCTTAACTCATTTTGATTGTACAAGTAAAAGAAGACATCTTACTAGATGTCTTCTTTTCTTATATTTTTATGAATTCCTTTGAGCAGATGCTCTCCAAGCACGAAAAGATGTTGGGTGTCCAGAATGGGCTCTTTGCTTTGCAGCAGCAACAGCTGGTTTTTCTTCAATAGTCGTTGGTTTCTCTTCCACAATCGCTGATTTTTCTTCAAGAGTAGTCACAGCAGTTTGTATTTTTTCCAACTGCTCTTTTAAGGCTTGCTGTTCAATCTTTAAATCCGTAAGTAAACGTAAAATCATTTCAGAATTAGCCATACAGATCCTCCTTCCCCCAATACACAGAATAAAATACAATATGTAAACGACCCAATACCGGTGACAAAATAAGGTTGTCAACTCTTATAAAATCCCAAGTATCTTTTATTTTTCAAAAGGACCTGCTCAAGTTTATCCGTAAAAACATAAAGTAAATTAAATCCATTAATTAATGGTCTTTATGGAAGGAGGAGTTAATATGGGCTATGGCGGTAGTTGTGGTGGAGGCTGTGGTTTCGGCGGCGGATTTGCTTTACTTGTTGTACTCTTTATTTTATTAATCATCGTTGGAGCTAGTTGTTGGGGCGGCGGATTCGGCTGCTAAGGGGAGGCACTCTTGAGAGTGTCTTTTTTTTGTGTGTTTGGATGTACACCCCCTCCCCATCCGTAGTTTACCCGCGCTAAAGAACACACTGTTCTTGTTATCTTCCCCCTCAAAAATCGCACATTTTAAAATTGACATAACACTTCATGCACCATATACTGTTAACAACAGTATACTGTCATTAACAGTATAAATCCTAATTCATTCTAGGAGGTCTATTCATGAAACATACAGGAAGACATACAGGTGCATTTCTTTTGTTATTTTTAGCTGAGGGGGATAACTATGGTGGGCAATTATTGCAAAAGTGCGAAGAAGAACTTCCAGTTAATCCAATCGATAGCGCCATTTTATACCGTACGCTAAAGAAATTAGAAAACGAAGGTGCAATTGAATCTTATGTAAGTACAGATCATCAAGACAAACCGAGAAAGATGTACAAAATTACACCTGCTGGAAAGGAACAACTGGCAGATTTCCAAATGGATATTGAAGAAAAAATGAAGAACTTATCCTTTTTCATAGGCAAATATAAAGACTTAAAGGAATCCAATCATGATTAACGGCGTAATTCTTTACACGTTAGCCATTATTCTTACGGGTATTTCTTTTATGAAGGACCGCAAGAAAACGAAAGATGCTCTAATGAAATCGTGGAAAATGTTTCGCAACCTTCTCCCTGCGATGCTCTCCATCCTGCTTTTCGTTGGCTTATCGCTTTCTATATTAACGCCGCCCTTTATTTCTTCTATCATTGGAGAACAGTCCGGATTGTTAGGTATTATGTATTCAGCAATACTCGGCTCCGTTGCACTTATTCCAAGCTTTGTCGTGTTTCCTCTTGGAAATACATTAGTCCAACACGGCGCAGGCCTACCTCAAGTTGCCGCACTTATGTCTACACTCATGTCAGTAGGACTTACAACTTTACCGATGGAACAAAAGATATTTGGGCGAAGCTTTGCTTACGCACGTAATACAGCTGCTTTGCTCATGTCTCTTCTATTCTCCTATATCATTTGGATGGTGATGGTATGAAAGAACTAAAAAGATATCGCTTCTTTTTCGTCTTACTACTCGGGCTCTTTCTATTAACTTTTATAAATCAATCTTTAGGATGGAGTGCATTACAACTAACAGGGAATAGCATTTTAGATATGCTGTTTCTCCTCCCCCCTGTCTTACTATTTGTAGGGCTACTTGATCAATGGGTGAAAAAAGAAACGCTCATGAAATATATGGGGGAAAAATCAGGTATGTACGGAATCTTGTTTTCTCTATTATTAGGAGGCATTGCAGCTGGTCCCCTCTACGTCGCCTTTCCAATCGCAGCACTACTATTAAAAAAAGGCGCAAGCATTCGGTACATCGTATTTTTCTTAGGCGTTTGGACAACTGCGAAATTGCCAATTCTCGTGTATGAATTTTCTTCATTTGGAACTACTTTTACACTCATTCATATTGGTTTCGGGCTAGTATTCTTTTATGTAATGGGGCTTCTTTTTGAGAGGTTTTATGATCAGGGGCAGTTGCTACGGTATGATGTTACGGAGGAAATGTAAGATTTTTAAAAAATCTTACATTTCTTGATTTTCCCTATTGTATTTTCGAATATTTGAATGTAAAATATTTCAATGTAATACATAATATTGGGAAAAGGGAGAAAATCATGAAAAAATTATTAGTTTCAGCAACAGCGTTCACACTTTTAACTGTGGGGTACAGTTCTTCTGCATTTGCAGCCAAAAATCCAAACGACAAAAATTGTGGTCACTTCAAAAACAAGCAAGAAGTTATGGAGTTCTGGCACAGCAATGGATATAGCGCAACTAACGACCCTCACGATCTAGACCGTGACAACGATGGTTTACCTTGTGAAGTTAAAAAAGGGGATTATGACCAATTTATAGCTAGTAAACAAACTGATAAAAAAGATGAAAACAAACCACAAGAACAAACTAAGCAAGAACCTGCTAAACAAGAAAACACTAAACAAGAAAACACTAAACAAGAGAATACTAAGCAGGAGCCTGCTAAGCAAGAACATACTAAACCTCAAACAACTGTAAAAGAAACAAAGAAAGACACAAATACAGCTGTGAAAAAAGATGATAAAAAACAAGGCGAAAAATTGCCAAATACAGCATCAAACGGTGTTACAATGATGTTAGCAAGCTTAGGTTTAGCTGCAGTTGGATCTGTATTAATGTTCCGTCGTAAAAAAACAAACGCATAAAATAATTCCTTTACAGGACAGGGTTCCCCTGTCCTTTTAAAATGGAGTGATATAAATGAAAATAAACCAATGGATCGGCTTATGTTTATTTATCGTTGGAATTTCGATCTTTTCTTATTGTTTTATAGAATGGTATGGTGCTAGAAGCTCAGCAGAATCTTTAGCCTCTAGTGAAATAAAAAAATACGAAACGCAAACACCCATCACAACACCTCCTGAAGACAATAACGATACAATAGAAACTCCGCAAAACCATGAAGAAATTGTGCAAATTCCGTCTTCAGAAGTAAATCATCAATTAGGGCAAAAAATAGCCTACTTAATCATTCCTAAAATCCAAAAGAAATATTCCATATATTGGGGCGCTGATGATAAAGTACTAAAAAAGGGTGTTGGTATGTTTGTTAGCGAATTAACGACTACACCATCTGGAAATGGTCACACAGTTTTAAGTGGCCATCGAGATACTGTATTTACCGAACTAGGTCAACTAAAGGAAAATGACCAACTAATTGTAGAATATGAGAATAAAACATACACATACAGCATTAACCAACATTGGATAACAAACGCAGAAGATCGAACTGTCATTGTAGAAAAAGAGGAACCAACATTAACATTAACAACGTGTTACCCTTTCAACTACATTGGTGACGCCCCAGATCGTTATATTATTGAAGCGTCTTTACTTTCTACTACTTAAAAGGAGATGTCCCAAGAGTCATTTTTTGACTATGTGACACCTCCTTTTTATTTTAGAAACATTACCGTAACTTTAATTTGATACAGTATAATAAATGTATAAAATTCCACATACTTGTTTTGTAATATTTTTTGGAGGTGATTATTTTGAGTAAAAACGTAAATCTACTTCTTCAAATAGTAATTGGAATTATCATTATGATCGCACCTATTATCATCACAGGATTAATGTATGATGGATCGACAGCTATGGGCAACTTATTCGTTGCCGAGTTTATTATGAGAACACTTTCCCTCATTATTGGACTTTTAGTTATTAGTAAGGCTTTACATCGTTATTCTCAATAGATCTTTATACTAAAAAACAGACAATACATATACCACATTTCCCTCCGCTGTTTGAACTATTATTACGAAAGAAATATAAAAAGACATCTTTAATCGTAAAGATGTCTTTTTATATAAACCTTAATTTTCGTTCTGTAAAACCCCTGCTACCTTTACTCCCTTTTTCTCTTCTTTTAAGAACAATGATACGATAAATGCAACAACAATAAAGATTAATCCAAGTGTAAATGCACCTTGGAATCCTGAAGTTAAACCATTTAACTTCTCTACTGGGTCCATTGGATTTGCGGAACTTTCCATATACTGAGTTGTTCCTGAAGACATTTTCGAAATAAAGATAGCCGTACCAATTGCGCCAGCTACTTGTTGCAACGTACTAAATAGTGCTGTTCCGTGCGGATATAAATCTGGTGTTAATTGATTTAAACCGTATGTTTGTGCTGTCATGACAAACATGAGTCCAACCATTAATACGCTATGCATAACAATAATCTGTACCATTGATGTATCAGGAGTAATCCCTTTAAATAAAAACATTGCTATCCCTACTAACACAATGCCTGGAACGATAATAACTTTCGGACTAAATTTATCAAATAGTTTACCTGCGATTGGTCCCATTATGGCGCTAATAATACTTCCCGGAAGCATGATGATTCCTGATTTAAAAGCTGTAACGAGTAAAACTGTTTGCAGGAACATCGGTAATAAAGTCATCGTTGAAAATAACGACATCATCACAATGACGATTAATCCAACTGATATTGTAAACATCGGGACTTTAAATGCTCGTAATTGTAAAATTGGATTCTCAATTTTCAATTGTCGAACGACAAAAATACATAATGAGATAAGCCCAACAATTAAAGTGCCATACACTTTCGCATCGGACCATCCTAAATCACCTGATGCACTAAAGCTATACACAAACCCGCCAAATCCTAATGTTGATAAAAGGATAGATGGATAATCTACTTTTGGCCTTGTTAACTCTGAAACATTTTGAATGTACTTCATCCCAATCATAATTGAAATGATCACGATAGGAATAACGATATAGAATAACCAGCGCCAATTTAATGAATCAACAATTACTCCAGATAATGTAGGACCAATTGCTGGAGCTGCCATCATCACAAGTGCGATTAATCCCATTGTGGCACCACGTTTTTCAGGTGGACAAATGATTAAAATCGTATTCATTAATAACGGTGTAATTAACCCCGTCGCTACAGCTTGGACGATACGGCCGACTAATAAAACGGAAAATGTCGGTGCGAATCCCGCAATTAATGTACCTACTAAAAACGTTACCATAGCGATTAAAAACATTTTTCTCGTTGTGAGCCATTGCTGAAGTAACGCTGTAATCGGGACTAAAACACCAACCACTAACATGTATGCTGTAGAAAGCCATTGAATCGTTGAAGCTGTTACACCAAATTCTTTCATTAATACGGTTAACGCATTACCAAGTAATGTTTCGTTTAATAATGCAACCATTGCCCCTAAAAGTAATGCAATTAAAATGGGGGTATGTTTCATATTAGAAGTATCAACTTTGCCACTTGTAGGGCTCTTTGTTGTCATATTCATTTACAGATTCTCCTCCTGTTTCTTACTAAAAAAATTTAAATACACCGGAACACATGTAATATAATATACATATGTAGATTAAAAAGGGAGAATCAATTTTCAGCCATTGTATATTTAATCTACAAAAAAGGAGAATTGTAGATGAATGATAATGAAAAACAACTTGATTTACGTATTAGACGTACACATAAATTATTGTGGGATTCCTTATTTGAATTAATGACGCAATCAAAACAGAAATATAGTTCCATCACGATTAACCAAATTTGTGACCTTGCGATGGTACACCGAACAACCTTTTATAAACATTTTGAAGATAAAGATGCTTTATTAGCATTTGGATTTAAACGATACAGCAAGATAATTGCTGAAATACCGGTTTCAGATCGATTAAGCAAACCATTTCAAGTAATGGAACAATTTCTACATCATGAAGAAATCGGTAAAATATTAGAGACGCAAATGTCTGATGAACAATTTATTAGCCGTACACAGTATTTAAGTCACGAAACGAGAAAACAAGAAATAGAAGCGTTAAATCAACTACGCAAAAATCATACGATGCCAAATGATTTAATCATTGAATTTTATTCAGGGGCAATCACCTCATTAAGCGCATGGTGGTTTAAAAATGAAAGAAGCGTTTCTGCGGCTGAAATGGATAAGTATCTCCACCAACTTATTAACCGGGATATTTTTCAGTTTGAAAAGGAATAAGACTACACCTTTTCAATCATGCAATCAAATTGACCACAAAATAGGAATATGATATATTTTCCGTAGAATACTATATAAGTATGACATCAAATAAAATGGCATATAATAAAAAGAAGAGATGCGCTAACATCTCTTCCCTAACTGCTACCATATAGGGTGGTGGTTATTATACGTTATTATTTTTTGCGAAACCCACCCTTTTGCTTCCTACGGCGCGGAGTGGGTTTTTTGTTGTCCTTATCCAAAAGTTGCTTCCGCAAAAAATACGCTGAAACTTCGCGCACAGTCGCTTTCAGAAACTCTTTTACAAGATCAATCAAAAACTCCATATTATCACCTCCTTTCCTTCCAAATGGAAAGAAGGGATAACCACCCACCCTCACAATATGCAGTTACATATATTTTATCAAATGATTGTAAAGATATTATGTAAACAAAACAAATGAAATTTTACATAGAAAAATATGAGTTTATATTATTTTCATTCTCTTCACTTAGATTTTCCTTTTTAATGAGACTCTTTTAGATGCTATCTTCAAATAAGGTAGCATCTAAAAATGTTAAAAGGAATTTCCCCCTAGTGTCTTCTTATATTTTATGTAGCCTGCATAGTTAACCTTTTCTACATTACTTACTGCACATAGTCATACAGATTTTTCGCTAACAATAAACAAGTTACTGTAATGAAGAGAGCGCGAACATACCCGCTTCCTTTTTTTATAGCAAATTTAGAGCCAACGACTCCTCCAGCAATTTGAGCAATCCCCATTATAAAACCATAAGCATAGTTTACTTGCCCTACACACATAAACATCAACAATGCCCCAACATTACTTCCTAAATTAAGAAGCTTCGCATTACCTGCTGCTTTTAAAAAATCATACCCGATAAATAAAAGAGAAAACATTAAAAATGAACCTGTGCCAGGACCTAGAAATCCATCATAAAAACCAATAGTAAAAACAAAAAAAGTAAAAATAATGACGTGTCGACCAGACAATTTCTTATGAGTGGAAATACTACCCCAATCCTTTTTGAATATCGTATAAATAGCAACCGCACCAAGCATAATCAGCATCAATGGCTTCAGTACTTCTGGATTCATTAAATGAACGGTCCATGCCCCTATTATGGAACCTATGAAAGTGAGTGGAACTAATTTAAACGCCGATTTCAAATCAAGATTACCAGAACGATAAAACACAATATTACTAGTTGCACACCCCATTGTCGACGCTAGTTTATTCGTAGCTACTGCACTTGCTGGATTCAGTCCTGTAAATAATAAAGCGGGTAAGGCGATCAGTCCACCACCTCCTACAACTGAATCAATAAATGCAGCTAAAAATCCAAAAGCAATCAAAATAATTAATACTGATGGGTCTAAATAAAAGTCCATACTATTAACCTCCCCTTTAGTCACTATCAGAATAGTAACTAATAATTTGCTAAATGTAAACAGTTATTGTAACGTTGAAATATAAAGTGAAACTTTAATCAGTGGGGGGTTTTGTTCATCCCCCACTGATTATTAGTTGAACCAATCGGGCTTTTACGGGCAGTTGATCCCCCACCTAACTTCTTTGCTTCCGCTGAATTTTGAGGTGGGGGTCTTACTGCCCGTTAAAGCGGGATAAAAGCAAACATCGGAGGACGAAAAAAGTGGACTACATAGTGCAACAGCTTAAAAAAATGGGTTTTAATGAATATGAAGCTAAATCTTATGTATCTCTTGTTAAACAGGGGGCTGTCACAGCCTATCAAGTGAGTAAGGATTCAGGTGTCCCAAGAGCGCGAATTTATGAGATTTTAGGTAACCTTGTAGAAAAAGGAATTGTCATGAAAGAAGAAATAAATGATACCACTCGCTATTCACCCCTACCGGTTGAAGTCTTTTTACAGAAGGCTCAATCAGAATGGCAGTCCACTTATGAAGGAATCAGTGATTCATTAAAAAAACTAGAAACTTCCGAGGAAAAAACGGATAATCGAGTGATTACGTTAAAAGACAATAAAACAATCATTAGCTATTGTCAGGCATTAATAAAAAAAGCAGAACAACGTATTGTCATTTCAATGTGGGATGAGATGTATGAAGCGTTAAAAGAGGATCTATCTCAGGTAGCTGATAAAGTTACAGTGCAAGGCATTACCCTACATGTTGAAAATCCAATTAAAAATCTAGAAGCCCATCGCATAACACCTTATACAGAAACCTTGTCTACAGAACATTGGTTTATTTTATCCATAGATTCTAAAGAGATGATTTATGGACCATCACTTGAAGAGCGTAATATTGCTTTTTATACAGATGACCCCGTTCATATATACCTATTAGAAGATTATATATGGCATGATGTTTTAGTGAATCGACTTGTCCGACGTAGCCAAGACGATTTGGAGCAATGGATTACTACAGAGAGAAAATCCTTCTTTATGGGGAAATAAGAAACATATTCAAAGAATCAAAAAATAAAGCATAAGTTAATGAAATGGAACACTTATGCTTTATTTTATTTGCAAAATAATACTCCAGTCTTTTCACTATTTCCCCTCCACAAACCGCCCAAACTCCTTCAAAAATCTTAGGCTAAAACTACCCACAGGTCCATTCCGATGCTTCGCCACATGAATCTCCGTCATCTCTTTCTGCTTCGTTTCCTTATCGTAATAATCCTCTCGATACATAAGCATAATGACATCCGCATCTTGCTCAATTTGTCCTGTCTCTCTTAAATCAGATAAAAGAGGACGCTTATCTTGCCGCGACTCTACGGAACGAGACAATTGCGACAACGCCACTACACAAACATTTAATTCACGTGCTAATTGCTTAAGCTTACGCGAAATTTCACTAATCTCTTGAAATCGATTACCCTTATGCTTCGGATCGCCCGTAATAAGCTGCAAGTAATCTACAATGACTAAAACCTTCTTCTCACCGTGCTTCCTCTTTAACTTACGAGTTTGCATCCAAATATCTTGCACCGTAACACCTGCATTATCGTAAATCTCAAGCGGTAATTCCCCAATCTCCGCAAACGCCTTACTCACCTTTTCCCAGTCCTCTATCGCAAAACGATGCTTCGGATTTTTCAGCCTACCTCCTGACACTTCACCTACACAAGACGCCATCCTTTTCAACAGTTGCTTACTACTCATCTCTAACGAAAACAATCCAACCGCTGCTCCAGACTTCGCCGCATGCAGTCCAACATTTAGCGCAAACGCAGTCTTCCCCATAGAAGGACGCGCACCAAGAACGACAAAATCACCTTCCTGCAATCCGCACGTCATTTTATTTAGCGATGTATAACCAGTCTCAATACCAGTAATCTCTTTCGCATCTTGATGAAGCTCTTCATATAAATCAACTAGCGCATCCTTCAAATCGAACTCACATACACAGTCCTTTTCCTCTAACTCACAAAGTGCCGTAATCGTCTCACCAATAATTTTCTCATTCTTCTCCGCAATAAGACGCTCTCCCATCTTGTGCCCGAGAACACCCGCCTGATACATTTTCCAGGCACCTCGAACAAGCCCCTCATAATAAGAGAAATTGGCAGTTGTAGGCACACCATCCATTAACCCTATAAAATACTCCATTCCCCCGATCCCCTCTAAAAACTTCGGATCTACCCTAGAAATGAACGTCACAAGATCAATCGGTTGCCCCTCTTCTTCCATTTTTCGCATTAACTGAAATATAGACTTGTGCACCGACAGCGAAAAGTACTGCTCCGTCAAACGGCACTCCTTAATAAGCTCTCCATCAAGTAATAGAGAACCTAACACCGTCTTTTCCGCCTCCACATTTTGAATACTCATGGCCGCCACCCGCGCTCCGCTAAAAAGCGCTGCAACTCTTCCTCAGACGGCGCATTCTTCTCCCACTCCTCACACCTCGCCAAAAACTCCTCCGTCTCCCCCGTACTAACAGACGACTCCTTCTTCCGAAACTGAGTCGTATCCGCCTCAACCTCAGACACTTTCGTAAATCCTTTCCCGTGCCACCCTCTCAAAATCCCCTTCACATAAGCAACCGTCCGCTTATTATTCTCAAACGCAATTTGAAGAGCCTTCAGCACAAGCTCCTCTGACAAATCTTCCATCCACGCACTCAATTCCTCCACCGTATGCGGAGACAAACTACCAAAATGTTGCTCATAAAAAGAAAACACGCGACTTCCCGTTTCTTCCTCTATAACCTCTTCTTCCGCCTCTGTCTCCTCACAAACTGGCTCAACATCATCCACAGCCAAATCACTCGGCATACCGAAATGCGCTAAAAGCATCGGAACATTCAGCTCCTCCTCTACGCACTTCTGAAGAAACATATGTACAAACTCCTTATTCTTCACACCCTTCAGCTCACGAAGCACACACTTCTCCACATTCGTATTCGTCACCGGATTATAACGAAGCCAATTTAAAACGAATAACTCTCGCGTCTCCGCATCATAAAGAATCTTCCCATAATCAATGAAGCGCTGCACAAGCTTATCAACAGTCTCCCGATTATAACCCGTCTCCATCTCAGCTAACCGCTTCGGAAATGGAAAAATCCCACACTGCGTCGTCTTCGAACAAGTTAACAAATACACATAAAAATACCGCTCCTCCGGCGTCAAATCCAAAACAAAATCATCCTGCCAAAAATTCACCTGCACAGTACGATACACCGCCATCCTAATTCCTCCCGTCTCCGTTCAAAAATGAAAACCTCTTCATAATATATATGGGAGGATGGCCGGGTTTTTGGCGTGTTATTTCAAAATTTTTTTTCGACTCCTACTACGGTGTTTGTTGGTGTTTTTGTTTTGTTGTGTTTTTTCTTAGTGATTTATTACTTGGTAGGGGCTTGTAAGGGGCTTATGAGGGGCTAGTTATCAGTTACTTCGATTAGAAAGACTCGATCTGAGAAGCCACCTCGTTCTTTTGCTTTCTTTTTTCGGATGTTGTTGATTTCTTCTAGTGTTGAGCCTTCGTGTTCGGCTAGGGCGTTTATTAGTTCTAGGAGGTCGGATAGTTCTTCGAGTTTGTGGGGTTTTGTTTTTGCTTCGATGTATTCTGTTAGTTCTTCTTGTGTTTTCTTGCAGAGTTCCTCTATGTATTCACCTTCGTTTAGGATTCTTGTTGTGGGTGTTTTTCCGTTGGATTTTATTATTTGTGGGATTTTGTTTCTGATTAGTTTGTTGTAGGTTGGCATGGGATTTCCCTCCGTTTGGTTTTCTTCTATCAATTATTTTGTTATCCGTTCAGAATAATGCTACCTATAATTTTTGCAAATGATTAATTAAGTGAGAAAACATTATTCTACTAACGAGGCACGTACATGAATAATTTTATGATAAAATATATCTATGATAATCGATATTATCTAACTATACAAAAAATATAATTAACTATTTTTAGGAGTGTTAAGATGGTGCAAAGTATTGCAAAAGATTCTTTCGCAAAGGAAGAAGTACAGAATTATGAAGACGCTTTAAATTCACTTAAATATTTCCTTCTTGAAGATAATGCTGAAATAAAAGTAGAGCAGATAGACACAGTTTATGAATTTTTAAGCCATAGCACAAATACAAAAAGACAAGACAAACAATTATTTGCACATTATTTACAAGACATACCGCCAGAAGAAGTAAAAAAGATGAAAATGGTATTAAAAAAATTAAAGAAAGGCATTAAAGAAGATACACAGGGTCCTGTTGAAGAAAGCAAGAAAAAATTAATTGAATATGGCGTACTTAATTTTTGTTCCGCATTTCTAACAAAGCCTTTGCTTCATGAAGAAAAAGAAATGATAGAAAATAATCTCAAAGATTCAAAGATGAAAACCACTATTAATCAAACACATCTTCACAATAAGGAGCCTAAAAGCTATGACGAATGGTTATCAACCGAGGCAGCACAAGTTGTCACAGAATTAAGGACAGCCGAGGAAAACAATGAATTATCAGCACTTCACGTAAACAAATTTATCAAACTGTTCAAGAAATACTCGCAAGGAAGACTATTATTTCGTATCAATGGCTATATACAAACAGAAGAAACAGTTCGTATATATGGAACTCCTATGGAATGGACCAACGAAGGCATTGTCCCTCTAAATCACCCATGGAAAATTGAAGAATGGTCGATTTCAAGAAATAATATTAAAGCACACAGAGTTGCACATTTAAAACAGAATGATCTCGTATTAGTAAATTTTAGCGGTACACAAAATACTCATTTTTTAGCTTCTTTACTATTCATCGACTTTACAACAGCTGAAGTTGTGCCACTTTCTCTTGAACAAAGTTTACAAGAAATAGGCGGTACAGCTTTTGTGAAGCAACTAAAAGACAATATGAATGTAAATACATCCGAGGAAATAGAAGCAATTATTATTCAAAGGTTACTAAATGTAAATCAAGAGTTGAAGAATCAATTAGAAAAAGAGCAACGAGAATTCTTACTTCAACAACAAAAACTTTCAGAAGAACAACAAATGTGGAGACGTATATTCTATAAAATTGAACAAACAATAGCATTTGAACAAAAAGAAGAAAAGATTGATGAAGTCCAGATACACCCTTATAATGAAGAAACTTTTTGCAAGCAAGTACAGGCACTTCTTTATCATAATGATGAGGAACAACTAATTTATCAAGAATCTACACTAAAAAGCTTCATTCATGCTCTTCAAGCAAATGTCTTAACCATTTTAACAGGTCCGTCTGGAACAGGAAAATCTAGCATTGTACAAGCATTTGGTCATGCCGTACAAAATGTTGCTGTCCGTATGATTCCAGTTCAATCTAGCTGGACAGATACCCAAGATTTAATTGGATATTTTCATCCAACCGATAAAACTTTTGTACCAACACCATTTATGGAGGCATTAGCTGAAGCATCGAAAAATAGTAATAAGCTATTTTTAATTTGTTTAGATGAAATGAACCTTGCTCATGTCGAATACTATTTCTCCGAGCTACTTAGTGCTCGTGAAGAAAAAAATCCTGCATTACGTCTATATGCTAAACGTCACTACGATATTGCAAAAATCATTTGTGATCAAGGTTGTGAAGATGTAGAGCGTTTACGTAACGCACAAGAATTAATTGAAAACTACCAATCGACATTTAAAATTCCTAGTAATGTTCGTTTTATTGGAACTTTGAACATGGACCATACGGTTAAGCCATTAAGCCCTAAAGTGATTGATCGCAGTTTCATTATTGAGATTAACCATCTGTCTAAAATACAAAAACAAAAAATTATTGATACTATATCAAAAGAAAAATTAACAGGGAAAATCGAGATGGATGCAACTATTTTTTCAACGGTACGGAATGATGAGGAAAGTGTTAAAAAAGCAGTTAATATACTGGAAGATATTTCATCAACTTTAAATAATTATCCCAACGCATCATTAAATAGCCGTGGTTACAAGCATCTTCGCAAAATGTTGCAATTTGCAGATCTTGAAGAAACCTCAATTACTTTATATATCGATTCATTAATTTCAGGGAAAATACTACCTAGAATCGATATCCCAAAAGTTGATTTGGACTTGATTACACAGACATTCGTAGAAAAATTATCAAACTATCCAGTATCATCTCAAAAGTTCGAAAAAATGTTAGCAACAAATCGAATGGTTAAGTTTTGGTGATCCATATGAAAATTATACATATAGTTTTAAAAGATAGTGAGATACAAGCATACGATGAACTTACTAAATCAGAAGGTATCTTTCTAGCCAATGAATATACAAAAAAAGATAAAATGACTGCTCAAATTGGCGTCATTGAGCCGGCCGCAAGTAAAGTTTTGATTGAACAATTTAAGCAACCTGTCGCTACTTTAACAAAGGACACCAAAACGAATATTTGGTACCACAAGCCATCGAAATGGTTAGCTGATGGTTTTGAACAATCAACAGATAGTATTTTTGGCATTAACGCTGGTGGTAGTTTTGATATTGTAGCATATGATGTGGACAATCTTGAACTAGCTCGAGCACAAGTAATTATTACACCTGGCACTATATCAATTAAAGAATATGCATTTATGCAACAGGAAGTACGACGTTTATTCGAGCTATTTTCCTATGATTTAGCGAGAGAAAGCATAGACAACAAAAATATCTTAAAACAAACACAAACAAAACTTTTTAATGTTTATAAAATGGAGGAAATACTGAACGAATTTAGTGATTGGTTTCTACAATTAGTGCAACAACCTGCTGAACAACTTATACATACTACAAAAAAAGTTGCGCTAATACAATTGAAAAAATGGACACCAAAAGTTATTTTAGAGCAAACGCTTCGACCTGATCATAAAGTAAGAGCGAATGTTATTGAAAAATCAACAGCAATCGTGGAGCATGGAATGCTCCGCTTGATGCTTGAACAGATAAAACAACGTATAGATTGCGAATCACAGGCAGAAGAAATTTTAATAAATGAATTGACAGATGAAATTGTACAGCTATCACAAATAATTAAAGATAAAACAAATCAATTGCAAGAAGCAATTTTAGCACTACAACAAGTTGTAAAACAAGATTTAATAACACTAAAAGCACGAAAATCTATCTGGTTCCAATTAAATTCTAATGTACAAAAATGGCTAGATGAACCACTAATGGACGTATCACCAGTAGAAATAGAAGAAACTCATGTTTTTTCTATGAACCCTGTTTATAGCGCTGTTTATGATTCCTATTTAAAGTTTAATGAATTACAGCCTAAACTGTTTGAAGCCATCCGTCCTTTTATTCAGTCAATTTTAAAATCACCAACATTATATGAAATTTGGATTTTTTTGAAAATTACCCAACAACTGCACCAATGGGGCGTTAATACTGATGGCTTAGTGACCGAGATTTATAAGAATCACGAACAGCATAAAGAATTCAAGCAGTTCAGAAAGCTTTTTAAACTACCTAATAATCCATTTGATATTGCACTTTATTATAATTATTCCTTCGGGAACGAAAAGAAAATATGTCCAGATTTCATCATAGCTTTCTACATCAAACAAACCAGAGAATGGTTTTTCCATACACTGGATGCAAAATATAAATGTTACAGTATCAATAAACGCAGTGAACGGTTATTAGAAAAAGATTTAAAAAATTCTGCTCAACGCTATTTAAATGTAATTAATGAATTAGCTCAAGATAACATTACAGCTCAAACAGCCACACTCATCCATACAGATGTACAGGCATTAAATTGGAATTTGCAAGAGGCAAATATTAACCCTACTAAAGCTATTCATCAATATGCACATTTTCACTTTACACCTAACAATACAAAAAATTTAAACATTTATTTCAAAAGAATTTTGCATGAAGCATCACATATAGCAAATTGTTGTCCAACATGCGGCAGAGAGACGCAAGGTCAAATAAGAAATGAAAGACCAGTTGGTGATAAAAAGAAGTGGAAAACAATTTATATTTGTCAGTTTGATAAAGAGGTGTGGGTGGGGAACTATTGTGGCAGATGCTTCAATAATAGACGTGGATTAATACCATACAACAGGGGCTCTATACAATGGCGAGCACGACCATTGTATAAATATGCTAAAAGTAATTACAATGTACAAGTGGATGAAGATTGGGATGTTCATTGTCCAATTTGCTATAAAAATTTTAATGGTTCTAAATGTATAAAACCATCATTATTAGATGGAAACTCTAAGTAATTGCTTCCCGCAAATTATCGTCTTCTATGAACATCCTGGCCAAATCATATCGCAGTGTGATGATCTCTTGTAAGATGACAGAGTACCGATAATCAATGTCTTCTACATAGCAGTCTTCGAAAATTCGGTTGATATTCTCGAGTTTTTATCACCTTGCTCAACTATAGACAATAGCTGTGATGCTTTCTTATAGTTGAGCAATCTGTTTTTGTAACTAATAATTTAAGCTGATGGAATAGCCAACATTAAACTATCTGAACACTAATTCTCATTTTCTATTAAACTAATTAACACTTCATAGATAAAGCACTCATACTAGTGTTATCCGTTCAACTACTACCTCTTTCGAAAATAAATCCTTTGCTTACTAACCAACAAATAAAAGCACCTTGCGACATCTCACTTATTTGGTCTCTTATTCATTACTTAACCCACTTGCTATTCCCCAACATTTAACACCCCTAAAACCTCCCTAAACAACACCGATCCCCTACCAACAACCAAATCCAAAGAAACCTCTTTAACTAGCCCATCTCTCCCCACCATAACAACCCCACTCTCATAATCAATCCAAATCTGAACATCCTGCACATAATAACTCTTAATCGTCGAAGCCTCATCTAAATTACGATGATCCAGCTCAACCTTAACTTGCTTCGTAAAACGGCGCAGCGTTTTCCAAAGAGTTCGTTCTTCTTTTGATTTCATAAAGAGCTCTGGAAGTTCTTGTACTTCTTTTAATAACGACATGGTTGTTATTGTGTATGTTTGAATGCCATATCCTACTGGACGGATGAGGTGGTCTAGTTTTTTCCACGGCTCTAGTTCGAAATGTACATAGTCATCGTTTTGTTGCATTTGAATGTGTTTAATTTTAGCTACGTATTGGATACCGCCTTTTTCTCCGTGCCATTTTTTCGGTGCATATAATGCTATGTACTTTGCTTCTTGCCATCCTGGTTTTAGTTGTGTGACTGGCAGCTGATATAAGCCTTCTTTCCTATATATTTCATAGTCGACTTCAGTTTTTACGCTACCTACTAATACTTTTTCTTCTAGCGAGGAGTGCCATTCTTCTTTTGTTCCTCTTGGAAGGATCCCTTCTTTTATAATTTCTTCTGGGCTTTTTTCAATGAGATGATCTAGAAATTGTTCGACTAGTCTTGTTGCGTTTGGTAAGAACGGGAATCCACCGATATTTACTTTTTCTATACTTTTATAAAATGGATGGTTCTCGTACGCTTCCTCTTGTTTCCATGGGAATAATACGTACGCTCCGTAAGCTGTCCGCTCAAAAGGTCCATCTTGTTCCACAACTAATGCATCTCTGTAACGGTGCATTGTATTAATGTCTTCTTCCATTGGGCCAGGAGTACCATACTTCTTTTTATAATGAGACCTTTCAGCAAAATCAATTCGGTATTTCGCATCAAAAATGTATTGATATTGATAGTTCTTTCCCTTTTTCTCAATAGCGAGCATCGTATCTGGTTTTTGTGTAACTGTTGGTAGCCTACCGTTTCTTTTCTGGAAATAAAGCTCTATTACTTCATCAGTGACTGGATGTTTGAACGTTCTTTTTGCAGTTTTGCTTTCATCAAGCGTTACGTATAAACCATCTTGTTTAACTTGAATAACGTCTTGATGGAGCGGTATATATTTTTTCGATAGAATTTGTCCGAGTTTTAAATATGTCCAGTATTCGTATAACCTTGCGACATCTTTTACCGACATTTTAAAAATTTGTCCTCGTAATGTTAAACCTCGCGATAGCATTAAGAAAATTTGATACGCATCTCTATAGCCTGCTGCCATTTGGATAACGAGTGAAAAGACTGAGCGATCTAATTTTCCGATTCCTCTCCAAAATGGATCGTTCAATTCATTTTTCATTCGATACTTCATATTTTTTACACGCTCTAGCAAATCTTCATCCGTTACACCACGTGTATATCTAGACTTTGGCTCTAGCGCCTTAAGTAAATCATCTATTTTATGTACGACTCTTTGAATCATCCATTTAACAAATCGATTTTCTAACGTATCATAAGACACTTCCTTATAAGCTGTAATCCCTTTAGTCGGTATATTGTTTTCTCCTTGCAGCAAGTGTGGTCGCTTTCGCAAATAGTTCATTCCGACAGAATCCAATTTACGAATTTTTTCTCCTCGCACTAGTTGATGCCTAGTCATAAGCGTATGATGCGGTTGTCTTTTAATATGAGAGATCGACTTCATAAATCGCTCAAAGGAATCATTTAAAATACGATAAAACTCACTCTTCGATGGATTTGTAGCGTAAATCGCAGATGCTCCTAAGTAAGTTCTCTTTAATAAATGAAATGCTAAATTATAAATTTCATCATTTACTTCATCTAATAAGGCTCTATAATCATCCTTATAATCAAGCTTTGCCGGGAAAACTTCAAATGTAACAGTTAATAAAGTATCTTGATCATCTTTAATTTCAAATCTTGTATTTCCTACTTCATTTGGAAACGAAAGATTCCCCATTAACACATGAAGTGATCCCATTTGAATAGAACTAACTTGTTTTCGAAAACCCGGATGTTCATGATAAAAAGAGAGCTGCCTGTTATTTTTCGGAACAACAACAAGCTGATAACTTCTATTTTCAAAAAAGATTGGCGGGTGTTCGTTCCATTCTTCTAACCTCTGCGATCTCGCATCAAATACAGAAACAGATTCCGTCTTCCCATCTACATGAAAATACATCATTTCATCTGCGTTCATAGCGTGATACTCTTTTAAACTCTCGTATTTTTCATGATAAGGATTTCCTTTAATCGTCAATGATAGCTCCTCTGTTTCAATCTTAACTAGCTCTATCTCATTATTAGATCCAGAAAGAGGTGAAACCATCATACTCGAACCTCCTTAGCATATGAGACAGCTTGTTCGCTGAACGAGGATACTTAGCATATGAAGCATCATTATTGCCGCTATCATATTCTTCATTTGCACATAATACATACAACTGCTTTAATACATCTTCTGTTCTGCCATCGCTCCCTGCAAGACGCGGTAAAATCTTTTGATATATTTGATAATCAAGCGCTTCATCAAATGACAATAACTTTCCTTGTTCGTTGTATGCCATATAGAAACAAATTTCATCTCGTATACGGTATCCAACTTGAGCACCTACTGATTCAAGTATTTTATTTATTTCTATTAAAATGTTCGATATATTTCTCACAAGATCTTCATTTTCTTTAAAACATTCCTTTAGATGAAGATACTCAGTTTCTAAAGAGCGATTTGAAGCAATTTCAGCTTCCTTCTCTTCTACATCCATTAAGAAATTAAAATAACCTAAGTTAACGGTATTAAACTCAATTGTATTCGCACGATCTAATACTTTCTTACTTAACGGATGTGTCGTTTCATCCATATTTACCGTTCCGATAATATATACATTTGATGGAATTGTAATATGCTTATTCGTAATTGATTCTGGAAGTACTGGTGACGTAACAATTTTTCCATCTTTCCACTTACGACTTTCAATTACACTTAAAAAGTCACTAAAGTAGTATTCCACTCGAGCTAAGTTCATCTCATCCAACACTACAAAATACGGCCTATTTGGATTTGCAGCTGCGTTTTCAAGAACGTTAATTAACGGTCTTTCTTGAAACTCCCCTTGAAGGTTCACATAACCAAGTAAATCAGAGCTATCACTCCAATCAGGTCGAACCGGAATAAGCGTAAATTGTCCATTCTCTTCTGTTGCCCCTAAACTCTCCGCAAACCACTGCACAATTTTCGTTTTCCCTGTACCTGAAATACCTGATAAAATTACAAACGGCTTCGTCTTTAATGAAAGGAAAAAGTTAATAAGATCCTTTTTCTCATAAAAGAAACCCTTACTTTGAATATAGGAAGACACATGATCAATAATGGATTGTTGATCTAAATGAACTTCTTTCCTCTCAGAACTTGCTTCATACTTAATACCTTTCTCTTTATAGTTAATGAATCCCTCATAGTAGTGAAGCATTTCTTTTAAATCTTCTACTAACTCAACCTCAACTGGCATTTTGTTCACATCGTATACAATGTAGGCAGCTGTTGAATTTGCATAATCCATCGCTCTTGAACTTGTACCAAGGAAAATATTATCGTCTTTCTTCACCTTTTTAGACATGTATATATGTTGACGAACTTCTTGCTTAATCTTCTCCATTTCTTCGTTAGGCGTATCTTTTACCCCTTGTCCTATAGTTAGATACAATCTTTTCATATCTTCACTAAATAAATAAACGATATAGTATCCCCTCTGAGTCGATTTGGTAATATCCTTATTCATAATAGCAATCCACGGAATAGATGCCCAATTCCCTTGTCCAACCGAGCCAGTAACGATGTACTTACTGTCATTCATAAAAGGTAAACACTTAATTTCTGTCGTTATGTCCTTTCGAACCAATTCAGCCAATTTATGCCCTTTTGCACTCCCCTTTTTTGCATCTAGATAACCGTCCATTACCCTTAAAAATCCTTCACGTAAATTACTGTTCATACTACCGCCCTTTTTCCCATCATCTTTTACATATTGTTCAACAGAAATCCATTCATCATTAACTAGTCCCACTTGTTCAAGCCAATCTAGTAAATTATTCGTACGCCGCCTCGCTACCGATTCAACCATCAAATTATCCCCTAATGAATTCCCGACAATTGTCATTCCCAAATCAACTAGAGCTGCTTTCTTTTCATCCTTTGAATACTTCTCTAACAATCCAAGAACAAATAAAGCATGACGGAAATATTCTTGTTTTAAAACTAACTGTGCCATGTAGTTTTTCTTATCTTCCGATTGAACACATTCGCTTAATAGCAACTGATTCATTTCATGAGATTCATTCAAAAAGCCCAATAATCTTAAATCCTGGCGCGCATTAGATTTCACTCTATATAAATTTTCATCCGTTTGTTCACGTAACGTAATTGGATTATATGTACCATTCATTATCTCTTCTAAAAAGAGCATGACTTTATCGTATTTTTCGCTTGGTAGATTATCGGTTTTGAATTCTTTAAATGTAATAGCTCCCGATTCCTTTACATCCACAAATGGAAGCTGTGAAAAGAAAGCTACCAAGAAAGTATTACATTCACTCGCTTGTCCAAAATCTTCACTCTTTACTGTACGCATAGCGATAAATTTTCTCCAAGCATCCTTAAGAATTTCAAAGCTCACTTTAAAATAAGGTGGTGCTTCCTCTTCATATTGCTCACGTGAAAATTTAGCTTCAACGTATAATCCTTCATCATCTTTATTTATAACCAGATAAGTTTTATCACCATTTATATCTTCAACCTGCTTCGTTAATTTAGCCAATTCAATTATGAGTTGCTCTAGCATTTTCATCCCCACCGTTACAATTAATTACAATTACTACTATTTTACCAAACTATGTATAAAAGAAAAATCATACAATATAATGTATGATTTTCTACTCCATTATTTAAAACGCTTCTGATAATCCTCTTCATTTTTAAATTCAATCGGCCCAACATCCATTCGGGATTTTCCATTCTCATACACTAGTGGTGAAGCTTCTGAATGGTCTTTTAAGTAACTTTTTACATGTGAAATTTTCATTTCATCTAAATTGGTGAAATCAATATGAGCAATATAATCATCTACAATACTTTTTACCACTCTTTCCATTTCAATAAAATCTATATTCTCCTTAGATTTATGATAGGCAATATAATCATCCACAATACTTTTTATTAATCTATCCATTGCAATAAATACGGTCAAAAAAAGAAATACGAAATAATCGTTAAATTGATTAGGAGTATCTATTCCCATCAAAATTTTGAAATCATTATAGCCTTTTCCAAGCGCTATCATCATTAATAAAAAGTAACTAAGGATTCTTCTCATATTTTGTGAGACTAAATCACGATCAGTAAAGTATATAAAGGTTATTAAAGAAATGGGTAATATAATGATCACTATATAGTAAATTTGATATGGCATATGTTTAAAATTGACTGCACCAACAAACAAAACACATATTATTGTGATATGAATCATTAAACTAAGTGTAGTTTTCCCAAATAGGATGTCTAATCTATTTATCAAATAATTATCTTTATTAATTTTTGCTACTATTTTTTTGATAATACTATTAAAAGTACCTATTTCTTTTTCTACGTCCAATTTAATCCGACTAACTATTACAACAAATATTGGATAAGCACATACTACACTTAAAATTGGCCATTGCATTTTTTCTATATCCGCCCCAATAATTACCTGGAAAGCAAAATAGCTTAGGAACATTGTCGCAATGATAACCAACCCTTCAAACACAATCAAAACATTTTTAATTGTTTGTTTTGACTTCCTCATTAATCTTTTTGCGCCTTTTTCCCCAATTTTCTCTAAAAACGGAAGGATCACTTTATTTATCAGAAAGTAAGATATTCCCCCTCCTACTACAATTAAAAATAAATAAAACAAAAACAACTTCATATCCTGCATAATCCTACTCTCCTTTTCTTAATATAATCATTACTACATCTCCATATTAACAATCTTTCCGGTAATTATAACGTCACATAATTACAATATTTCTTATTTATGGATTTTTTCGTATACAAAAACTCCAATCACCCATAACTCTTAATGGATAATTGGAGCTCTATAAAATCTATTATTATATATATAAACTTCCTTAAACATATTTCATGTTACTTTCCATATAACTTTAGCAACTTTCTTCCTTCCTGAATAATATCTTCCTTTAAACTATCAGGCTTTATTACCTCTACAGCCGCTCCCATACCAAGAATCCATTTCTTTATAGATTCCTTCCCACTCATTGTTGCTTGAAAACGAATACTACCATCCGATTTATATTCTATAATTTGATTTTCTCCCCAAATTGATTCTGGCACGGACACAGAAAACGGTGGATGTATAAGTAATTCCAACTCTAGTGGTTCATTCATAATACCGAACCTGGGGAACTCTTTTCGAATATCAAATTCTCCAGGGATTGTGTATGTATCATAAATAATTCGAATATCTTTCATTCGGGACAATTTGAACATACGTGTGTCTTTTCTACGATCACACATGGCAATGCAATAGAAAAACTCATTGTAATGTACAAATCCATATGGAGCAATGACACGTTCAGATCGTTCACCCGATCGTTTTTCATACTGAATTTTCACTTTGCATCTTGCTCCAAAGGCTTCTTGTAACTGTATATATTTTCGATTTTCATCCGAAAACTCATAATTTGGTCTGGATCTTTGTACAAAATAAATATGACGATCTCGATCTTTCTCCAATTTTCGTAATGCTTTTAGCTTATCCAACGCTACTTGTGCATCACCTGAATAAATAGCATTCCCTTTAGATAGTAATTGTTCAATCGCAAATGTTAAAGCACGCAATTCTTTATGAGACAAGTTTTTTATTGGGAATAAGGATGTATTAGAAATATAGTATCCCCCTCCACGTCCTCTTTCACTTTCAACAAAGATACCTGCTTTTTCAAGTTCATCCCGATAGATACGAATCATGCGCTCCTTAACTTCAAGCTCCTCTGCAAGTTCGCTAATTTTCATTTTTCCCCGTCCATGAAGAAGCTCTATCATACGAAGAGTATTGCTTAACTTACTCATAATTCTTCCAATTTTTTTCTCGGTATTACAATAATTTGAGTGATTCCACTTGTAAACTCTGCTATACGAATACTTCTTGGTGAACCATCTGGTAAAAAGATTTGAATTGTTTGAGCTCTCATTTTATTTATCTTCCCTTCCACTTACACTCTTTTACAACCTGATTATTTTGTATAACATATATGAATACATCAAACGGTAATTCTTCTAAATCTTGTTGGTGGTTGATTGATAAAACAAAGTTTTCAACCACTGTTAAAATAATACACCGCATATTTCCATTTTCATCTTCACTCATAAAATCTACTAACGATAGATTAGAATATGCCTTAACATTCTTACGTTGATTATGTTCCTCATACTCACTAATCAATTCTGTATAATCACTTGATATAAGTCGAGAAATATTCTTTGCATCCGGTACTAAAGTTACTTGCATCACTTTATACGGAGGCATAACGTTTACATTTCTCTCTCTTTCTACTTCTTCAAGACGACTTTTACGACGGTCTTCAATATCGAGTAGCTGTGCTTTCATCTGATTAATCAATGCTGAATTACGATTATCTATATTTTCATTGCGATATTTCTCCAACTTATCCATCGTATTTTGATATTGCGAATCAAACGCACGACGTAAAAATTGTATTTTTTTATTCAGCTGTGTTTCGTTCCTTATGACGAACTCTTCTCGCTTTTGCATCACATGATCCATTGCCTGCATAAGTAAATGAGTTCCTTCTTCTTCCTTTTGAATCGCTGCATCAAATGATGAACCATATAACCAATATGAATCTAATTCTATTACATCTCCATTTTCTCGCTTTGCAAAATATACAATATCTTTATGCAATTCTCTTCCGGTTCCATCTGTTAGCCTAATTTCATATCCTTCAACTTCAAGCTTCTCTTGAATTGAAATTGGGATTTCATAAGTAACAACTGTTACTCCCTCCATTTCCTCTTTCATAAGCTTGATTGCTAAAGAAAACAACGGATTATCGTTTTGAATTAACGAAACCGTTTCATCTATATACTCTTCCTTGCTTGTAAAACGATAAGACTCCTCTTTTCCTTCCAACGGGATACGATGCTTTCTCGCAAATTCACGAATTGATTTCGGGATTCTATCAATCCGGTACATTTGATCATTTTGCGAGGGATATACTCTAACCCTATAATCACTTAATGTACTAGCCGTAAAATCTGCGTACACTCTCGTCGGAACCTTTTGGATGGCTATTTCCTGTTGTTCACGTTGCATACCAGGTAGATCAATACTATCCATTGCAAGCCGCTCTTCTTGAGCAATCTTTAATAACTCCTCATATTCCTCCGATAAAACTTGATTCACATCTCTTTTTATATCTTCTAACTGTTCTCGGTTCAAAACTGCATGTTGCATAAGTGTAGGCAAATCTATCATCCGATCTTCGAGACGATCTCCTATAAAATCATAAACAAGATCTTGTCCTAAATCATTTTTCATTTTGTCCATTTTTACTAAAAGAGTATGTAACACATCCCCTTCACGTGTATTACCTGCTACTAAATTAAAAACAAACACTTCATTCTTTTGACCGATACGATGTATACGTCCCATACGTTGTTCTAACTTGTTTGGATTCCATGGAATATCATAGTTCACCATTTGATTGCAGAACTGTAAGTTAATTGATTCTCCACCAGCATCCGTGGCAAGCATTATTGGATAGTCATCCCGGAAAAATTCCACCTGTCTTCTTCTTTCATCCATAGAATACTTCCCAATAATTTTAGCAATACGTAATCCATGTGCGCTAAGACGTTTTTCTAAATAATGCAGTGTATCTGTTGATTCCGTAAAAATAAGAATTTTTTCTCCTTTTTGCAAAAGGCCATCCGTTCCAAACAACGTATTTTCAAGCTCTATGTATTTACGTTCAACACAATTTTGGCGAATACCACTCGAATAATGAATAAGGCGTTCTAATTCTGTAATCTCTACTTCCAGCTCTCTCGGATCAATCGTATCTATACTTTCTTCACTGCTTTTCTCTAATAGTTCTTGCTCTTCAAATGTCGCTTCTTCATAATCCTCTACAGATATCTCTTCAAGATCAACATGTTTTTTCTCCATCTCTTCTAACAATGTTACCAATCGTTGATGGCGACGTACTAATGATAAATGCACGGCTTCTATAGAAGAACTTAACCTTCTTTGTAATAGCATCATTGCAAAAGCAGTACTGTTATTCCCTCGATTCATAGCGCGATTAAAATGCACCTTTACATATTCTGTCACAGCCTCATATAGTTCTAATTCTCTATCTGACAAATCATATTTAATTGTTTTTGTTGTACGCTTTGGAAATAGAGGGGTTCCGTCAAATTGTTTCAAACTTTCTTTTAAGCGCCGAATAATAAACGGGTTCGTTTTATCACGTAACGTTTCTTTAATCCCAATAGAAGAAAAAATATCAGGATCAATCAGCTTCATTAAATGGCGAAAGTTTTCTACATCTCCTTTATGAGGAGTAGCAGTCAACAACAAAGCATGCTCACTATTCCTAAGAATCCCTTCTCCCAATTGATATATCTTTGTACGCTTCGTTTTTTTATTCTTATTACCCGTTGTATAAGCCGCCATCTTATGAGCTTCATCTACAATAACTAAATCAAAGTCAGCTTCCATTACAAGACTTTTAATATCATCTCTTGATGCCCAGTAAAGAGAAGTTAGTATACAGTTCTGTTCAACAAATGGGTTTCTACCGTTGTATTCTTTTAAAGTATGACGTGTCACAATCGTAAATTCTTCTCCGAACTTTTCATGTAGTTCTTGCTGCCACTGCTTCAATACTAATGGAGGAACAAGAATTAAAATCCGATCCGCACTTCTTCTTGCTTTCAATTCACGAATGAGCATACCTGCCATAATTGTTTTCCCAGCTCCCGGGTCATCCGCAAGTAGAAAACGGACAGTTGGCACTTGCAACATTCTCCCATAGACTGCTTCAATTTGATGTGGAAGTGGTAGAATATTTTTGTTTCCTAATGCACGAGACTTAGAAAATTTCCGATCAATCAAAAGTTCTCGATATAACATATAACGCTGTAATTGTTTTGGCGATAACAAAGTTTTCCCGGCTAAATCATTCAACTTTTCAATTGATTGCAACTGTTCCGGGAGCATAATTACTTGATAGTACTGATTACTATCTTTTCCATATGCCTCAACACGATAAAAACTTCCTTGTATATCTTCACATTTCTTTATTTCTACTATTTCAGGCCATAACGATCCTTTGACAATATCGCCCACTTCTAACATAAGACTCCTCCTACCAATAACATTTCTATATTTCATTATAGCAAAAAGAAAAGGCCTCCCAATATTAGAAATAATCGGAAGGCCTTCAACCTATTAAATACTATATAATTTTAGTTCAAACTCTTCTTCTTTATATACTTCTGTCGTACGTCCCGAAACATCCTCTAAACGCAGTACACAAACATCACCTGTTTTATAACGATCTTCAAGCAGATGGAATACAGCATCTGTTTGACGCTCTACTACTTCTCCCTTAGAATCAAACACGATTGTTAATTCATTTGAAATCCGTTCATTATTACGATAAAATGCTGCACGCAATGTTCGTGGATATAACTCATTTGATACTTTTTCTTCTTGGAAAAATGGTACTATAAATTGATAACTTGTAATGACCTTTTGAATAGAAGTAACTCGAACGTCTACAAGTTCTTTCTCTGCCTTACGTGCTTTTCCTTTTAACTGACGATATTCAATTAAAGGCACAATACTTTCTTGTGGCATTGCTCCCCCGTGAACAAAACGTAGTCCACCACCAGCAGTAAAGCGATTTAATCCTTTTGCAATAACCGCTTCTTGTTCTAGCCCTAAATAGTTTAAAGAAATCCTTACTGTTCCTTCAGATGCTATTAAATCTCTCCCAATAGCAAATCGACGATTACTATCGAAAACATCACCTTTTATACTTTCTGTTTTCTGATGTTTTTCTACTTGTGAAGATTGATATAAGAACCCATGATCACTTGTAATAAAGATACGTCCGGCTTCATACGTACCAGTCAACTTTCGAACAGCAATCTTTACACGCTCCATCGTATTTTCAACAGCCTCATACGTATAACCTTCTGTTTTACCCGAATCACCAATCGCATCGATATTATCATGATATAAATAGACAACACGTTTTCCTTTTATAAATCCTAAACCGTCTTCCTTACTTAACCCAATGAACTCTTCCATTTTTAATGCAACAGAATCTGGTTCACGTGATTGTAAAATCTTATTTCGATTTTGTAACCCTTTTGTAGAAATTCCATCTACATATACAGTACCATCACTTGCAATATCAGATATCTTTCCAGGTAACAACGCAGCCATTCCGAGTTGTGTATACGTCGGCAGTGTTGCTTGCATAGGAATTAACCTTACTTCTGTATTCAATCGCTGACTAAAACTATTTGTTAACTCTTGTCCAATCTCGTAGCGAAGTGCATCAGAAATGATCACAAAAATACGCTCTCTAGAACCTTCCACAAGCGGACGAATCATATAACGATAAAAGTTTTTCTGCTGCATTACATCAGTAATTGGCCAGTTCTCTTTTAATTTAGCCTCTACTATCTCATCTGTATAACGACCTAACTCTACTAAATATCGATTCTCATACCAAAACGTTAATCGCTCCAATAACTCACTATATTCATCTAAATTAGGCTCATTTGCATAATGTACTTGAAAATGACGATACACTTGATCGATATTATAATATTTCCCTGTATAAACCGTAACCCATTCCTCTTCATTCCTCGGAATGTCATTACGCTCAAATACATCTTTCCACTCATACAAACGGAGTGCCTTTTCTAATAGTCCATACTCCTTATGAAAACGAGTCTTATACCAATAACTCTTACTTCGCTCAGTTAAAATACTCTTCCACTCTGTTATCACTATCGTTTCATTTAGAAGGAGCTCATGTAAAACATCAAGAATTTTACGCTCTACTACTGCAAACGTATCGCATCTAAGAAAAGCCTGATAAGTGTACTGTTCCACTGTTTGTGCTACATTCCACTTTTGTTCTAATATGTCTAAAATTCCTTCTAGTACATTTCTTTCTTCAGACTTTAACCAATCCTCAACAAACACTTTACATATATTCGGAACTATTGACTCATACTTAAATTCTAATAACTTCTCATCTAAGTATGCAGCATAATGTTGGAACACGATTGTCTCTATAATTTGAGCTAGACGATTATCGTCTTGTTTAGAAATTCCAAAATACTCTTCTACGAACGTATAAAATACTTCTGTATGCAAATACTTAGCAACTTGCTCAAGCATTTCATTTGTATCAGATAAACTTCCACCAGCTACAACACTTTTTAAAATATCTTGTGGTGTAATACTTTTAGCATTACATAACACAGCCAACATCGTTTGCTTTACTTGCTCAACTGTCGACTTATTAGGAAGTAATTTTTGAAACTTCGCCACACGTTGCTTATTATCAAAGAACTTCGTATGTTCTTCTAAAAATGGTCGGATAGTAAGATGATCTAAACGTAATTCCTTCATACGAATTGCAACCTCATCTGCTTGAAACTCACCGTAACTTCCACTATATAATAAAATATCTAATAAAAAATTCTCCCGATCCTCTGGTTTTGGAAATGGAGCATAAATTAAATACGAATTATCCGTATCCTCTTTCTCCAATAAAACCTTTGTACGGAAAGCATTATGTTCGTTTAAATAATGCAATTGAATATTTTCCCGTTTGAGTGCTGCTTCTATTTCTGTCACATCACGCCCTTCACTTTGTGCATCATACCAAAACACCAGTGAACGATTCGTACTATTATTTTCTTCCTGTTGTTGATGAAACAGTCGAAGTAACTCTTCTATGATATTCATCAGTCACCAACTCTCACTAAACTTATTGTCCAACTCTTAGAATAAGAAAGAATAGGACGATTGTAAACTACTCAAATAAAAAAATGGATAGAGGGCATGCTCTATCCATTTTTTTATTATTTAATCTTCGCAAGCACGCTTTCAATCTTCTTGTAGTTTACAACTACTCCATCATCTAAATCAAGTGCAATACGTTGATTTGCAAGTTCTGCCATCTTCTTATCGAAGTCGATAAGCTCATCTTGCTGTGCTTTAATTGTCGTTAACTGCTTATTATATCGCTTCTTCATCACAGCTGTTAAATCTGGATTTACAAGATCTTGATCTAAACGTTTTTGTTCTTGACCTAACTTCTCTTGTAAATTTTGCACATAAGAGAAGCGCATTGTCGCTAATGTTTCTGGTGTATAACGGTGTAAGTAGAATAATGCACGGAAACCTTTCTTCTTACCTGAATCCGCCATCCAGTAAATTGGACGTTTTTGATAGATCTTGCAATGGTCACTATAAAATTCATCAAAGAAATAACGACGAAGACGCTCAACAGGCGTTTCATTATTTTTCATTGTAAGTGACTCAGCTAACCAACGAAGGTTCTCTGCAAGAGTATCTTGTCCAAAAATAATAATCAATAATTCTTGTAAACGCGTTACAACATCATCTTCAAAATACTCTGTATCTGTTAATGGAAGGATGCCATCGGAATCGGGTTGGAATGTTTTATACTTACTAGCATCCCATTCTCCTCCAGCATATGCTAAACCTTCTGCATCTAGTGAATAGCGTCCCATCATAAGGCCGATACAGTAGGATAAGAAGGATTTTGTATCACGGACACGGTCAGCTCGGCGAATATTTACCTCTTTATCTAATACCTCCGGTTCCACTTCTCCCTGTACCCCATATAACTCAATAAAAATTCGATTTAACTTTTCCTCGTTTTGTTGCAAGCGAATAAAATTCTCATTTGCGAAATGTTCCCATTTATCATAACTCTGCTCTAGTTTTTTTGATTTAATAGCACTATTTATAAATGGATGCATACCAAAATCCCAAGATGTTTCAAAAGAGTCCCAATCAAGCTTAGATAAGTCTATATTATTTCTAACTATACTTCGAATCATTTTCTTCTTAAAATCAGGAATATCAATAATTTTTGGACATCTTTTAATATCCCCTATTTGATAAGAAACTGTCGGATTTATAAAACTCAAGATATAATTAAATACTGATGAATTTAATTCTGCCAATAAAACTTCATTGTCTACATCATCAATGATTGAAGGGCTAGTGTCATCAAAGTATACATCCTCATCATTTAATCTGAATGATATTTTCCCAATAGTGACGCGTGACCAACAAATATGAGCAGTTCCGAAATATTTTGCAGCACCCATCCCGCTATTACCAGAATTTTTCAATTCTTCACCTCTATTAAACCATTTCACCACATAAGAAAGGTTACCATACCACCTTCTAAAAGCTCCACCTTTGGCATACTTATTCCAATTTCCTACCTCAACATCTTTATAACTTACTTCAGACCATAATCTTAAAAAATAGTCGTTATTACCAGTAAATATCCCTTTTGTCACAGCTTCTACACTTTCACCCAGCGCTGGAAATTTTGATATAGCTGCTATAACCTTCGGGGATATCCAATAAGCAATTGGACATCCAGGTATAGATTTAAATTCATTACTATTTACCGTAAATCTAAAGTCTACTTTTTCTTGTACCGCCTGTTTTACCTTTAATGGTTGTAACTCTGCTCCTCTAAACTCCTCTAATCTTATATATTCACCGATTGTAGTCTCCATTTGATTATGAATTACAAAAGTACATACGGGTACATGCGCAATATCATAACAAGCATGATACTCTGGTTGTATTAAGGACGATATAGTATACTTATCAACAATAAATGTCCTTAGAGTTTCATATGAAGATATGAACATCCAAGTAAATGGAGTCATTAAACCGGCAAACCCATTTTGCACTGTTAATTGTGAACAACGATAAATAAAGCCTGAATATAAATCGGTCTTATAGTCCTTGTAATACTTGTTTATGAATTTTTTTAATATCGGATTATATTTGTTATGGTATGGCGGATTAGTTATTACTACTTCATATCCTAAAGAAAGAAAATATGCTTGCCACAATAAAGGTAATACCTGTTCTTTAAGTTCAATAATATATGCTTCTTCTAAAAGATCCACGGTCTCTAAATCATAAGACTCAATACCTTGAATACAATTCCAATAAAATGAGGCATCTTTATTAGGTACTATAAGCGATCCACATTGTTTAGCATTTACAAATTGCTCTTGCAAAGAGGAAATCCAATTAATATCTCCTACTGTTTCTTCTAAATAGACCAGTGCCTCTTCAGAAACATCTTCACTATCTATAAACTCACGAATATTTAAATTGAGGTTGTTAGCTTTTCTTAAAAAACGACGATATTTCTCCTGACCCTTCATCATTAATGCAAAGCTTGCCATTTGTACTGCACGTTTATCAATATCAAGACCATATAGATTCTTTTCAATAATTAATCTTGGAATATCACGTTCCGAGTAACCTGCTTCTAAATACATATCGTAGAGTAAATCAAAGGCATACACTAAAATATGCCCTGATCCACATGCAGGATCAATTACCTTTATCTCTTCCAAGGCTGCAACATCTGGAATTGGTAATTTCTCAGAAGATTTTAGATAGTATTCCCACTCTTTTGCAAGGTTGTTTTCTGGCTTCCACTCATCGTACAGTTTCCCTAAAGAGTTTTGCACCATATATTGTACAATCCATTTTGGTGTAAATAACTGAGTAACAATAGGTAAATCTTCTTTTTTTACAGCATTATTTTTAAGTCCACCAACCTGTTCCTTTTTCTCCGACATATAATATTGATATAGCCATCCAATAACCTCAACTTCTTGGAAATTTACTTCTTCTAACTCATTCACCAATCTATTAATTAATGAGTCTGCATGCAGTAAAGACTCGGGTAACAACAGTTCTGTATAATCTGCAACTTTTTCAAATAGGAAGCCCATCATTCCATTTAGCTCATTGCACTGTGCTACTAACAACTTTCGAAATGCCTCTTCACGATTTCCCTGTGCTAATAAAGAAGCTACTTCTTCTTTATTTACTGGTAACTCTGTATATTGATACTCTGTTAAAATATCTGGATCAACCTTCCCTTTTATTTCACTAGAAAGCACACGGACTTTTGACGGAAGATAGTTATGTACCTCCATATAACGAATAGCGATAAAGCGGTTAAACCATGTATATGCTACTTCTTCAATTACATTATCGTGGCCTTTTGTTTCAACTTCTTTTAACAATTTTTGAATACTGCTTTTATAAGTAGCTGGATATTTCTTTCCGTTTATTTCTACATAGTCCGCGCCTGTTACAAGCACAGGAGAGCCTTCGGAATTGATCCCAAAGGCTTGTGCTCGTAATGCGATTTGTTCACGAAGTTCGTTGCGGGCATATATTGCAAATTCTTTTAGTGCTCTTTTATTCATCGCATTTGTTCTCCTTTATTTTTTAATCTGTACTGTTTTCCCTTGATTTAATTCCTTATTCACTGCATCTTCAAGTTTTTTCAACCACTGTTTTAAAGCTTGACTGTTTTCTATCTCTACTTGACCATCTGGTATTGCATCTGCCATTAATTGCGAGGCGCTCATTTCTACAGTTTTAATTTGATCCGTACCGCCTGGGACATATTGGACATCTTGGTCATCTACATAATCTTTATATAGTTCATTGACCCTGCCTTCCAAACGACGATAGTCATTATTCGCCATTTGTGTATAAGTATAAACACGTGAAATACTTTCAAGATTTTGCATTTGTTCAATGCGTTTCTGTAATTCATCCACCTTCTCTTGGACCACTTCTTTAATGGAAGATATATTTTCATATCGTGTTTGTAGATTCTCCATATCACGACGAATTGCTTCCATTTGCACTAATTGTGTACCAAGTTCAAATTTTACAAAATCAGAAAGACCTTGCTTCAATTGATCATTCAAAATTGGCAGATTTGGAATCTGCTTGAATGGATTATCATTCGTTAAAATATTTATAATGCTGTTCTTCACTTTCTGTACTTCTGCATCATGCTGTGCTATATCTAAATCATCACGGCGTTCTTTTAATACACGTACACTTTCATCAAAATGACGTTTTGCATTACCGTTATAGAATGAGTTTAAATGCTGCACATCTTCTAACCATTCTTCTAGATCCTCATCAAGCTCAATAAATTCTTCAACAAAGTTTTCTTGTTTTGCAATAGCCAATAAATCTACAATACTATTTTTAATTTTCGAAAGTGCAATTCCACCTGGATATGGATATTGTTGGTCTTCAAGTTGCTTCGTACGTTGCATATTCTCAATTGGCTCTACAAAATGTTTTTGAATTTGAATACGAATACTTTTCGTAACTTCATCGTAAGTTTCACCAATATCATAGAAGTTAAACAATTCTCGCATTGTTTCTACAACTTCTTTACGCACACGCGGTGGTATACCGATTTGCGCCTCAATAACAACTTTTTCTCTTTCAGAAGCCTTTGTAATTCGAGCGATAAACTGTGAGTTTGTTCTATCAAGGCTTTCATTTAAGTACATCAGCTTAATTTTTTTATTATAGAGCGCCGCTGCGACCATACCAGCGATATCATTTTCGCTCCATCCATATGGTACATCTTTAAATTTCTCTACTAACACTTTCATAGTAACAATTTGTCTACCACGACTTTCTTCTAAGAACCGAACAATCGTATCATAAGCTAAGTGGTTTTCAAATGTTCCATCTAATCTTGCCGGTAAACCTTTTGTTGCCCAATCAAGAATGATGTCATTTGCACTTTTTACAGGTACTGGTTCATCAATATAACCTAAATAGCTATACGTATTTCGCACTAAAATCTCAAATGCGCTTTGTAATTGATTTTCTAATGTACCCTTAAATTCATAGTCTTGGCCTTGAATAAAATATTTTGCATTTGTTGCTGCTTCAGCTAATGCTTCTGTTGCTTTCTTCTCAAATTGACCAATTTGCGCACGTTTTTCATCTAATATTTGTTTTTGTTTTTCCGTTAAACTTGTTGAACTCTTTTTATTAGTAAATGCCTGTATTTTTTGTGCATATTGCATTGGTTCAAAGAATTTTTCAGCATAATGATCTGGAATGTACATAATCATTGTTCCAGAATGTGCATCTGCACGTGATTGTTCTTCTGATATATCACCTGTATATACTTGCAGTGTTAGCGCATTTGTCTTCCCGCCACGATTATATGTATCAAATGCTTTATTAAATTCAAAATCATGTGTTTTCTGATAACGATATGATTTTACCTTCACAATATCTTCATAGAACACTTTACCTAATGCATCGACAACATTTGCTTCATTTAAATTCTCACTTTGAATTTCACGGTTAATTTCTTGCTCATCATCACTTAAGAAAACAAATGTACGATCTGCATTTTCTGCAATTAGCATTTTTTGACGAAGACGGTATAGTGATTGTTTTACGTCTTTTTCTAATTCATTTTTAATGCAATCTACACTATCTACAAGCAAAGTCGTAACATTTTCAACAGTTGCTTTTACTTCATCAATACCTTTAATCATGAATAATACTTTCAGTACTTCTATATCAAATTCAGTAATGCTATCACGCTTGCCAGCTTCAATAATCGTAGCTGAAACAGACGTGCTTAAGAAACGTTTTACTGTTTCGTAAAACTGTGAGAATCGTGCTAATTGGTTTGTATCTTCATCTTTCAACTGAATCGCAACTTCTTGGAAAGCATTCAATAAAGAACGTTCCCCTTGTGATAAATGTGCACCAGCTTCTCCTTGTCGGCGAACTTTATTAAATACACGTTGTAATAATTCTACTTGATATGGAACAAATGGATAAATAGATGCATATTCATCTGCTTCTTTAAATCCATTTTGTAGTACTGATTTATCTTTCTCGAACGTCAATGTGTTATTTAAACTTTGGCCAACTTGATCGAAATCAATTTGTAGGCGATCTGTTGTCGCTGGCTTCTTTTCTAAAAGACGACGTTTAATAACCTCATCTGTATTAGAGCTTGTAAGATGAATTTTTGTTGCAAAACGGCCTTGGATTTTCGAAAATTGCTCTGTCCCTTTAATTTTTGTTACTGCATCGATTTGTTCTTGTGATGTAACAATAACCCAAACTTTACCGTGACAATGATTTCCTAAATCTTCTGTTACCGTTTGAAGGTTTAGCATTAAATTAGTATCGTCACCGATATACTGACCAATTTCATCGACTAAGAATGTAAGACGATATTCCTCACCTTGATTTTTCACGTGTTTAGCAACCAACTTAGCGAAGTCTTCCGAACTCATCTCGAAATTTTTGTTAGAAGCGGATAAGACAGATTCAGCTGTATCCGTTGTGTATCCTAATTGATTTAATGCCTCAACAAACGTTTTTTTCTTAAATAGTAAACGTGCACGGCTATCTACCCATTTCGTACCGTCTATCTCTTCAAAACGCTCAACAAACTGATTATAAATTCCCTCTTCTGCAAGTTGTCTTTCTAAATTAGCAATCCATGGTGTAGAAGAGTAACCTAAATATTCATTAAACACTTTAAAAAACACATCTACTATCGTTGCTTTTTCTTTTTTCCCACCTGCTGATTTCGAATCTACATTGAATAATATCGCTTGGCTCTTATAGTTTGCAGATTGTTGAAGGATATCTAATAACTCCTGATCATCAGTCTTATTCACAAAAAAGTCTACAGCTCGTTTGCCATATACTGTTTCATTGTTTAATAAATAAGATAAGATTTTTAAGAAGTGAGATTTACCTGATCCAAAGAAACCAGAAATCCATACACCCATTTTTGTTGTTTGATTTTCAAAGCTATATGCATAATTTTTGAAGAAGTACGCCATATTCTCGCTAATTTCTTTTGTCATTACGTACTCATCTAATTCATCTTGAATAACACCTTCATCTCGCTGCCCAGCCTGAACAACACCATTAATTTCACGATCAATATCTTTTTTAAATAATTCTTTAATTGTAAAAGAGTCTTGCAACATACTTGTTTCTCCCCTTATCTTCTATATCGAAAATGCACGATAATATCCGTTTGATTCAAAACGGTTAAATAAGCTTAACCCTTGTCCCGTATACTCTCCTGGGTAAAAGATGATAATTGGTGTATTTGTTACTCGTGCATGTAGTTGGTTTAAAAGTTCATGTGTACTTACAAGTTGAAATACACTGCCCACACCTGTAACAAGGACAATTTGTGCATCAATAGCCTCTTCCCCAATACGTTCTACCAATTGTTCTTCTTCTAACGTTGGAAGGATTGCTTCGAATAATTCTTCGGTTCCTTGCTCTTCTTCAAATTGCTTTAATCCCTCTATACCACCAATGTCTTCAAACAAGTCAATGATCATGTCAAATAAATTTAAGACTTTTACATTTACTTGCATTTTATCCGCAAAATATTCCACTGAATTTCTAACCATCAATTCATATTCAGGATTATAGTCAAACACAAAATAAGGGACTTCATTTCCGAGTCCACGCATCTTCAAAAAATCCTCTTTTTGAATTTCTTCAAAAAAACGATCCAATTTCTTTTGAATTTCTTCCATTTCTATCACCATCAATCATTTAATGTAAGCATAAGTAAGTCACTGTAATCGGAAGTATTTTCTACGTATTCCCGTAACTCTTTACTTAACGGAATCGACTTAATTTCATACTCATTTCCCGTCTTCAAAAGGAGCTCTCCATCCACCAGAATCTTTAATGTAACTTGCTTTAGCTTATACTTTGTTTGGTCCGTCCATTTTCGAACTTCTTCATATTGTTGACCTTTTTCTTCAAAAAAGGTCATAACATTCCCTTCTGTTACCGTATTCTTAAAGCGTTTTAAGTTATAGTGTATTACTTCTAATACAAAATCACGCGGAAACTTAAAATGCTTTAAAAATGCATATAACAAAATGGCATTATTATCAGAACGTGAGCCATTTACTAACATTTCACGCAATGTATCGTCCAACTTTTCCGCTCTTCTATACACACGTGGAAAAATATCTTTCATTGCCGCTTCACTGCGGCAATGAAAGATGTTTTCCTCAAAAACTCTATCTTTAATAGCTTGCTTTGACATTCCCTTTAATTGTAGGTCTGCCACTATCTTCATTTCATTGCGGTATAAATGTTCGGCTGTAAAACCACCAGAATATACTTTCATTTCTATATCACAACCTTCTAATTTCTAGTCCTGTAGCTTCTTCTTTAATTCTGCCCAACGATGCCATACTTTCAACCATGCATAAAAGTCATAGTAGCGTTCACGATCTTCTTCAAATGCTTCCATAACTACCTCTTCTTCCTCATCGTCAAACAATCGTAGTGTATCTTCTTGTTCTACTACTTTCACCTTTTCCACTTGTGGTTCGATGTTTGGATTAGAAATGTCTGTGATTAACCAGTCTTCAAAAGATTTTCTCGGTTTTGGAGGTGCATTTGGATCACGATCCTCCAATAACGGTGATATGTTACCACGATAAAACATATGCAAATCATGGTGGGCACGCGTAATGGACATATATAACATTTTAGCGTGTAAAGTCTCGTCTTTAAAGGTTGTTTTACTTACATCATGTATGATTACTGCATCAAATTCCAGTCCCTTTACTAAATACGATGGAATAATAACAATTTTTTCATGTAATTCTTGTCTTCCCTCTGAAATTACTTGAATACTATTTACTCCTCGTCGTTTCAATTCATCATAAGTGTCAATAGCTTCCTGTTTTGTATCTGTTAAAATAGCAACTGTTTTATGTCCTTTTCCTTCAAACTCTTGAATAGAACGTACCATTTCATCATATAGCTCTCCGGCAATTGCCACATTTTGAATAGAAGGTACAGCACCCGGGCGATTTACCGGAATTACAAGTGGGAAGTCATAGTTACTATTTAGTAACACACGATTTGCCATATCCATTACTTGTCTAGTAGAACGATAGCTTGTTTGCAGGTGAAGACGTTTGTATTCTTTTTCCTTAAATACATAAGATTCGATTTCTTCCCAACGATCTAAACCATAGAACGAGAAGATCCCTTGTCCAATATCACCTAAAATCGTCATTGATTTCGTATAGTCTTTCATGATTGCAAGTTGGAATGGACTATAATCTTGTGCTTCATCAATAAAGATATGCTCATATTCTAACTTTTTTCCATTAATTTTTGCATCTAAATAAATAAGTGGTGCAATATCTTCATATGTGAACTTCTCTTGCTTTACTTGTCTGCCGTTTTTCAGAAGCAAACTAAGTAGATCTTGTTCAATACCTTTGTGGAATGTATCAAATACTTTCTTTTGAAAAATAGATTTATACATAAGTATTGCAGAAATATGTTGCATCTTCTTCACATATAACTCAATTTCACTTTTCATTTTTTCCCGGAATACTTTCTCACGTAATTCCTTCGCTTTTTCCAATGCTTCATAAATTGCTTTACGCTCTTCTCCTTCTGGAAGCGTAATAATCCACTTCTGATAAGCATCTTCAAACTCATCTTCAATTTGCTGTATTTTCTTCTTCGTCTCTGCTATGCTCCAACTTGTAATGAAGTCTTTTACTTTTTTCATACGAACATTTAAGGGCAAATATTCCTTCGTTTGATAGAAATTATGAATTTCATCTTTTTGCAACATAACATCTGATCCAATAATAATACTACCATGCGGAATCATTGTACTTCCGATATACTCAACAAAGTCATCTAATAATTTTTTAAAGCGAAGAGATCCTTTATATTTTGAAACTTTTATAAGATCTTCTTTATTAGAAGACGCATAAACATTTACATAGTGATCATGCAATTCTGGGATGCTATTTACATCCGTAAAATAAGTCGATGCCCAATCATAGAATGTACGTTGTTCAATACCGTCTACTTCAATTTCAGGAACAACATCTTTAATGTAGGATAAGAAAATTTCGTTCGGTGCCAAAATCAAAATATCTTGCGGCTTCACTTGTTCGTGATATTGATATAGAAGATAAGAAATACGGTGGAGAGCAATTGTAGACTTTCCACTTCCCGCGGCTCCTTGAACAATAATAGTGTCTTTTAACGGTAAACGAATAATCTCATCTTGCTCCGCCTGAATACTCGAAACAATATCTCGTAATTGATGGGATTCACCTGTATTAGACAAAATTTCATTCAAATAGTCATCCATATATTTTACTTGCTGGCCGTCTTCCTCTTCCACAATTCCACTTTGTCCAATTTCGTTTACACTATTAATCGTTCCATCTTGAATAATAATACCGCGCTTACCAAGAATTTGAACAAATTGACTTTGATCATTTCCAATAGAAAAACGAGATTGCACACCTTGGTAAGCATTGTAAAGCTTACCTAAATCAGTACGCCAATCGACAACAACAAGCTCTCCATCATCATCGATACCTTTTTTCCCTATATAAATAGTCTCTTCACCATAGTCATCTTCAAAATCCAACCTACCAAAATACGGACTTTTTCGTGCCTCATTTAACTTCTTTACTTGCTTATATCTTATTTCTTGTAAACTCGCTTCAACTTGCGAAGTTACTTCCGTCTTCATCTCGTTTTCTGTTTGCTCTAACAAACTATCTATTACTTTTACCGTTTTATCTAAATACTTTTGTTCTTCAGTTATAAGAGTAGTATTCATCGCTCATCACCTTACATTTTATTACATACAATTATAATATAAAAATGTACCTTCTCATAGTTTAAGCCAAATAACAAATTATACTAATAAACTCCCATTCATCGAATATCTTAATTAAATTTTAATTCTAAAAAAGCAACATTCACGTCACTTAAAAATCTTTTTAAATAAACTTTATATTTACAATTAGAGCTATATAAACTACTAAAAAGGATTAGCACATAATGCGTACCAATCCTTTTTAGCAATACATATTTATATTTGAGAATAATTCAATTAGTCCTAATGCACTAATTCCAACGTCTTCTTACACTCGGTACCCTGTGGTAATAGTCTTCATCAAATCTCTTATTATATCTACCACTTTCATTTTCTAAGATATACGCTCCATATTTCAAATCTTGAGCAAATTCATCAAAATTCTCTTGATTAATATTAATACCTCTTTTGTAATTAAAATGTTCATTCTCTAAAAACATTTTATACACCCATGGATTTAAAATGAATTTTTCTATAGGCGAATCCTGAAATACTTCAAACACACCAATGATACGTTGAGGCATTATACCATCAAGAAGCATTACTTCTTGGTGAATATCGTTATACCATTTCACCCCAAGTCTTTCTAATTCTTTATTTAAATCCTCTGTTAATACCTCAAAACACCTTTCTTCTATTGGAATATACCCCAAAGTAATAAATCCATTATTTCTAGGTACGCCATCCAAACTATTAGTTGCAAACTTTCTAGCTATTTCCTTTTTCTTTTTTCCATATGTAGCGGAAATTAGCGGGCTAGTTTTTTTCCCTGACCATAAATTACCTATATTATGTAAAAATGCTGTTAAAAAAACTTTATTGTACTGAAGCTCTTCTATAGTTTTATCCTCATCAGTATTAGTAAACTTTTCAGATATTTGCCCATCAACCCATTTGCTCTTCTTTTTCTTTAATAAACCATTCGCTTCTTTATACAAGTCCTGGATCTCTTTTACCAGCGCTTCCCTGTCGTTCATTTCATGTGTATATAAATTACTTCTTTTTTCTTCTGTTCTCTGCAAATATTCTCTTCCTTTTTGTCCCACAACAAAAAATTTGTTTAAATCCTCTTCAATAAATTCTTCATGCTTGTCTGGTAAAGAAAAACCACGAAGACATACGATTAATTTCCCTTCTCTCTCTAATCGATTTAAAGTACGAATTAAATACGCCAGTTTTATAGCACCCCTATAGTTAACAGGCCCTAATTCATAATCATATCTATCATTTACCGGGGTAAAACTCACAACTTCCTCTACATTTCGGAATAAAACCTCATTTTTTTTCATACTTTATTCCCCTTCACTATTAGCTTAGTTTCTCCAGTATCTCTTATTAATTATTTGTGATTATTTCCCCCTCTAATCCCCGGATGATTCTTTGTAACGTCTATCTTTTGTCCCCTTACTAAAGTATGTATCATCATAATTCCCCCGTCCTACACCTTTAATGTTTTAACATTCAGTTCAATTATACTCCTCTTTAGATTTTCAAGGATACCCTCAAGATATTTCGTTCCTTAATACTTGTCCAAAGGAAGGTTTATCATAACTTCCAGCATGAATGTATAAATACTCAGATGATCTTGTCATGCCTACATATAATAGCTTACGTAGTTTAATATCATTTTGTTCGAGCTGCATTCTTTCAAACTTGTCCACATCAACTAAAAATACAATTGGTGCCTCAAGACCTTTTGATGAATGATATGTCGTTATAATTAAATGTCCTTCAGTAATATTTTTTGTAACTTTTACTTTTTGACGTATCTCATGATTTAATTTATTCTGTATACTCTCACAATCTTTTCGCTCTCTACACAAAATTAATATATCTTCTGGCTTATAGCCCTTGCGCTTAATAAGTTCGTAAACTTTATTACTAATATCTTCATATGATCCTTCAATAAAACTAACTCCATCTTTCATTTCATTCTCAAAAGATAGTTCGCTCATTGGACAATAAAATTTATTTACCTCCTCTTCCAATTTCTTTTCTTGCTTCAAGAAATTAAGGGCTAAATCTATATGTTGACTACCGGCACGATATGATTTCTTTAGTAAAGAACTTCGTCCACGCATATCAATACCTAAGCTCTTCCAACTATGATCCGAGTTATTATAAATGCTCTGTAGTCTATCTCCTGCTAAAAATAAATTTATCCCCGTAACAGTTTCCTTTTGATTATTAACATACGTATGCTCTTTACAAGACTTCACACACAATCGAATCCAATCATCTAGAAAGTCTTGATATTCATCCACTAAAACGGCATCATATGACGATTGCGCTCGCTGTATAGCAATTTCGGGCAACTCTTCATTCCACCATTTCACATTAAATTTCTTTGGTACGCATATACTCGCTGTATCTAGCGCAAATTTATGAAAAGTGCTAACATCTATATTTTCTAAACGTACATTCATAAAAGTAAGATCAGCTGCTAAGGAATTCAATTTGTTTTCAATTTTTGTTTGTAACGACTTATTATACGTTAATATTTTTATTTTCCATTCTGGATGTTCACGTACCAAATGAATCGCACGAGCTAGCAATAAAACTGTTTTTCCACTACCCGGAACCCCAGTTACCATATAGTGGCCATACGGTACACGTTTTGCAAAACGTTCTTGCTCTGCATCTAGTGCTGTAATTAATTCTTTTGTACTGATTTGATTATCACTACAACTAACTTTAATTTCCGGGAATAATAGAGTTCGTATTGCAATAATTTCATCTTCTTCTACGAAACTAAATTCATTTTTGAATAACTGATTTATATTTACTTTACTTAACATGTCAGATGAAATATATTGCGCTGGTGGCTGATTAAATACTTGCTCTAATCCACTCTCTTCAATCTTATTAGAATGGAGATACGGAAATATAACATTAGTATGTAATTTAAACTTTAATTCGTTCCTTTCATTTTTTAAAATATCTTGCAACCTAAATAATCTCTGTGCTGCAGTATGGTATAAGTTAGCTTTACAAAATGGATTATCTACCTGTTTTCCATCTGCTAAATCTATTTTTCTTCTATCCGCTCTACTAATATAAGAAAGTTCCCAATCTTTCACTTCAAAGATTGTTACGCCTCTTTGTGAATCAATTAAAATAAAATCAGGTTCTAAATGTCTAATTCTTGGCTGAATATATAAGTACGCTTCTCTTTGCACATCTTTATATAAAGCCCGAACCTTTTCAAGTACTTTCCTCTCACCTGGAGTCAAGCTTGGCAAATCATTCGGTATAATGTGTAAACCCACCAGAATCCCCTCTTTTTTCGTATTATGCGCGTTATGCATTTATAAAAATCAGATATAAATATATACAAATAAATAATTTATAATGCTAAAAAATGATTAAAAGTTCCTTTTTACTATTAAAAATAGTATTACATGCTATTCTCATTTTAAATTATATACTAAAATATAAGTTTTCTGGATTATTTTTCTATATCCAAAACAAAAAAGACACTTTTCATAGTGCCCTTTTCCATAAGTCTATACCTGACCTTTTGTATCACTAATTTCTAATGTCTCTTTTCTCGTTTGCCCTGACTAATTAACTTAATAAGTTTCTCTCGATTAATTAATACAACTCGATTCACTTTAGCAAGTTTGTATGCTGCGGCTGTAAATTCACTATTTGTAACAACCCATGTTTCATCAGCTTTATAAAATTCTTTTGCACCAACAATCTCCTGAACAGATTTAATTCCAACGTTATTCTTATAGCGTTTTGCCTGTACAATAATTCTTTTATCATTTTTTCTCAAAATTAAATCTGCACCAAAATCGTTAGATGCTTTAGTAATCTCTGTTTTATAACCCAAATTCGGAAATAGACTTCCTAAATATTTTTCAAACTGGTGTCCGCTCATTTTATCAATATCATAAATTCCTGATTGCCGAAGTTCTCTTAGCTTTTTTACATTCACATACATATATAATAATATAATTGCTGCTGATACCATTACTATTGGTACTAAAAATTCCGGTTTCCACAACACTCCGAAAAACGTAATAACTAGTAAAGATCCCAATATTGATTCATCTTGCTTTTTCTTTCGCTTAGCCATCTTAACTCCTTTTCACTCATAAACTATAATAATTACTTTAATAACCTAGATAAAATATCCCACCTAAAATAACTAATGCTATAGCACCTTTAATTATAGGTAGAATATCATCTGGTATATAAGATCTAATAATTACAAGCAGAGTACATATAATAAATATGACACCAAGGAGTATCCACCCGTCCCAAAGTACTTCTTTTAGTGATTCTGGTAACTCTATATTATTAACATCCATTTTATTTCCCTTTCTATCTTAACTTATAAAATTATAATAACGCATTATTTTTATAAAAGGAAATATTTATATAAATGTATATACTAAGAATGATATCGATATTTTATAAGTACAAAGCACTAAAATTACTTATCTCCTCTATCTCCACCAATCATCCCCCCATACCACCCACTACTCTCCTCCAAAAACCCCCTCGTCTCCCCACTCCCCTTATAAAAACTCTCCCACCCCTTCTCCCTCAAAATCCCCTTCCAACTATCACTCTCCACCATCCTCTTAATCACACCATCCCAATAAGCAACCTCTTCCTCCGTCATATCTTTCGGGCCCATGATTCCTTTCCAGTGCTGGAATATGACGTCGATTCCTTGTTCTTTCCATGTTGGGATTTCTGGTAGGCGGTCTAGTCGTTTTGGTGCGGATACGGCTAGTATTTTTATTTTGCCTGCTTTGTATTGTTTTTCGGCTTCGGATAGGGTCATGGTTGCGGCGCCTATTTGTTTGTTCGTTAGGGCGTTTATGATTTTTTCTTTGTTTTCGTAGACGAAGAATTGTAGTTCGGCAGGGTTTATGCCGAATGCTTTGCTTACTTGTACGAAGGATAGGTGATCGTCGTTTCCTAGGCCGGGGGCAACGCCGATTTTGAAGTTTTTCTTATCTTGTTTGAGTTGTTCCATTAGTTCGTTTGCGTTTTCTATGTTTGAGTCTTTTGAGACGACAACGACTTCCCAGTCCGATGCGAGTGTTGCGAGCGGCGTGAAGTCTTTATATGTTAGTTTACTGTGGCCTAGTAGGTTGTTCGTTATGAGTAAGCTTGAGTTAATCGCCAGTATGTGACCGCCTTTTTGTTTCATATATTTCCATCCGACGTCACCGCTGCCACCTACTTTGTTTGTGACAGTGATTGGTTTTGTGAAGATTTTTTCTTCTGTCAGTGTTTTTTGCATCGCCCGTGCTGTTAAGTCCCATCCTGCTCCTGGAACGTTCGGCGCAACGATTTCTACTTTGTCGATGTTCACTGTATTCGTTTGAGTTTTTTCCGAAGAACAACCAGCTATTACTCCTGTCATGATCCATATACATAGTAATAATCGTTTTTTCATAGCCCTCGTCCTATTCGATATTTTCGTTCTGGTCGTCCGATAATGCCGTATGTATATTCTACTGTGCATTCGTTTGTCGCTACTAAGTATTCTAAATATCTTCTTGCGGTTGTTCTGGAGGCCCCCATTTGTTCTCCCATTTCTTCTATTGTAATTCCCTCTTCAAATCCTTTTATAATGTCTGTCACTTTTTGCAGTGTTAACGGATCGACACCTGTCGGTAAGTTTTTCATATCTTGTATTTGCGAAGTACCGAAAAAGTTATCGATAAGTGTTTGATTCACTTCATTGTTACTATGTAATAGTTGCTTCTTTCTTTTATAATCTTCAATTGTGCGAACGAATTTTTCTAACGTGACCGGTTTTATAAGGTAGTTGCTTACTCCATTTCGAATTGCTTTTTCTAGCATATGGTTTTCATTTGCCGCAGTGACCATAATGACGTCAACGTTTGGAAAGTCAGCATGGATTTTCGGCAATAAGTCTGTTCCGATTCCATCTGGTAAATAATTATCTAATAGAAGTAAATCGATTTCTTCCCTTTGTAGTAATTCTATCGTTTCTTTCGCGTTCAATGCTTTTCCAATCACTTTTACGTCCTTTATTTTTAATAAAAACTCCTCTTGAATTTGTGCTACACGGAAATCATCTTCTGCAATTGCAACCTTCAACATATGTCCATCCCCCTGTTTGTTATGTACTTTCTCTCAATGTTTTCGGAAGGTAAATTGTAAAAATAGCTCCCCCATTTTTCTCGTTTTGAATTTCAATTGTTCCTTCTAGTAGGTCTACCATTTCTTTCACATTTGCTAGTCCGTAACCACGATCATTTCCTTTCGTTGAAAATCCTTTTTGAAAAATGGTCGTGATTTTTTCTGCCGGTACTCCCATCCCGCTATCTATTACTTCAAATACAATATCGTGTCCAATATCCGTAACGAAGAAGGAAACATTCTTCTCCTCTTGTTCACTCACCGCATCAAACGCATTATCGATTATGTTTCCAAGGATCGTAATAAGGTGTGAAACTTTTATATGGTCTGGTAATGGATGAAGTGTACTATCTCCTTCAATATGAAAATTGATCTTCTTCTCAGACGCTGTTCCGATTTTCCCTAATAAAATAGCTTGTACTTTCACATCGTGAATTTGATGGAATAAAATATGGTTTTGGCTTTGATGAATATTAGATTCTTGCTGAATGAATTCAATTGCTTCTTTGTAATGTCCTAACTGAAGTAATCCTGATAAGACGAAGAGCTTATTTGTAAATTCATGCGTTTGAGCACGTAAGTCCTCTGAATACTTTCTCACCTCAGATATTGTGTTCACAAGGTTTTGCAGTTCTGTTTTATCTCTAAAACTACATACAACTCCTACCGTACTATTATTTTCGAGTATCGGCGTCCTATTTAAAATAAACACTTTATCTTGAAACGCTATTTCTTGATCGTTTTCTAGCACTCTTTCCATATGAAAATCAGGTAAAACTTTCGAAATGTGCTGCTGCATATAATCATCATTTACATGCAGCATTTCTTCTGCCGACGTGTTCATCATCGTAATAAAACCGTTTTGATCAATGGCGATAATTCCTTCTTTTATAGATAGTAATATTGCGCTTCGTTCCCGGTATAACGCCGCAATTTCATTCGGTTCTAAACCGAGTGTATCTTTACGAATGCTACGTGCTAAAAGAATGCCACCAACAATTCCAACTAGTAATACAGCTAAGGAAAAGAGTATAATTTCTTTCGTTCTGCTCAGTATGTTAGATTCGATACCTTTTATTAAAAACTCTACTGTCACAACACCTACAACTTGATCGTAGTCTTCGTTATGAACAATAATGGGCGCCTTCGCCATTAAAGCAGGACCACTTTCACCATTTCCTTCAAGCGTATAATAGCCACCAAAAGTGAGTGCTTCATAGTTATATGGATTGTTACCCTTTGTGCCAATTAACTCCGAATTAGAATGGGAATACATAACCCCAGAGCGATCTTCTATAATGACATAATCTGCACCAGCTTGCTCACGAACTTGTTCCGCAATAGAATGGATCATACTTTTATGCTCATTATTTTGAAAAGCATCTTTTATAGCAGGCATAAAAGAAAGCGACTTCGCTGTTTGCAGTGCTAGCTGCTCCACTTGGCGCTTCGTATCAACGGACTGAATGTAAACAAATATTCCTGCTAATAGGAGAACGACAAATAAAATTAACGCGATAATTAAGCTTACTATTTTCGTTTGTAATGACACTTTGCGTGATTTCTTCATACTTCATATCCTTTGATAAAATATTCAAAACTATCAATCTCCTTTTTCTATTATTATGACAAAACTAATAATGAAGCAACTATAAAAACTCTCCATGTACATAAAGTACAAAAAGAATAAAATTGTCATAATATTGAGATTTCGTTCTATAGACAGTACAATTCAACTACATTGAACACGCTTTCATATATACCTTTTATTACTAAGCACGAGGAGGAATGATTATGGCTCAAGCAAAATCTAATCGAGTCGCCGGCAATATTTTCAAAGGTTCTGTCGGCAATTTAATTGAATGGTACGACTGGTACGTTTACTCTGCTTTCGCTGTTTACTTCTCAGCAGAGTTCTTTCCTAAAGGAGATCCAACGAGTCAGTTACTGAACACTGCAGCTATTTTCGCAGTTGGATTTTTAATGCGCCCTATCGGAAGTTTATTAATGGGCCGCTATGCAGATCGGCACGGACGCCGGGCGGCATTAACGCTTTCCATTACAGTTATGGCCGGTGGTTCTTTAATTATCGCCTGTACACCTAGTTACGAAAGTATCGGTATTATGGCGCCAATCATTTTAGTTCTTGCCCGTTTACTTCAAGGACTATCACTTGGCGGAGAGTACGGCACTTCCGCAACGTATTTATCTGAAATGGCTAGTAGTGGTCGCCGTGGTTTTTATTCAAGCTTCCAATATGTAACGCTCGTTGCCGGGCAAATGGTTGCGTTAGGCGTTCAAATTGTTCTTCAGCAATTACTAAGCGAACCAGATATGAAATCTTGGGGCTGGCGCATTCCATTCATTATTGGAGCGATGGGCGCAGTAGCTGTATTATGGCTTCGCCGCACGATGGATGAATCAGAACAGTTCGCAAACATAAAATCACAAAAACGCGAAAGCGCAGGAACCGTTCGCGCGCTTATGAAACACCCGAAAGCAGTATTAACAGTAGTCGGTCTAACATTAGGAGGCACTGTCGCATTCTATACGTACACAACATATTTACAAAAGTTCATGGTGAACACAGTCGGTCTTCCGAAAGAAGTTGTAAGCTGGATTAACTTTGTCGCACTACTTATTTTCGTCGTACTTCAACCAATTGCAGGGTTACTATCCGATAAAATCGGACGCCGCCCACTATTAATGGCATTCGGTATTCTCGGAACATTACTAACAGCGCCGATCTTCTTCTTCATGGAAAAAACGACAGAACCAATCGTAGCATTTTTACTCATGATGGTCGGTCTTATTATCGTTACTGGTTACACTTCCATTAACGCAATTGTAAAAGCCGAACTCTTCCCAACTGAAATTCGCGCACTTGGCGTAGGTTTACCTTATGCACTAACCGTTGCGATATTTGGTGGAACAGCAGAATTCATCGCATTATGGCTAAAAAGTATTGGGATGGAATCACTATTCTACTTCTACGTAGCTGGATGTATCGCTATCAGCTTTATCACATATTGGCGTATGGATGAGTCATCGAAGACTTCGCAGATTGAGGCGGAGCTTGGTGGCGGGGATACATTAGTTAACAATAAATCTAGTTAAAATTATGTATTCTATTATCTTCGTTTATCTGAAAAAGCATAATTCATTCATATATAATTTAAAAACCTCTACTTATATGTAGGGGTTTTTGTATGACGAAAAAACACGTAGTTTCATTTTTAATTTACTTAAAATTACTATTTCAATCATCATAAAAAAGACCTTTTATTAAAATAAAAGGTCTTTTTTATAAACATATATGTATTAAGATTTATATTTTTTTACTGTACAAGGAATAGTTACAATGTACAAATCTATAGCATAGATTGTAACCCAGATACCTTTACCTTCAGCTTCTAACTTTTTATCTAGTTGAGACAAATGCTCTGAAACTTTTCTTTTTCCCCATCTTCTAGGAAACCATTGAAAAACCTTAGGAACATTATATTTTTTATTATACCAAGTATTCAATCTCCAAAAAATGAAAAAAACCAAAACAATAATTATGATACGAAAAATATCAGAATATGAAATTCCTAAAACCATATTATATTTTCTCCATTTTCACTAAAACTCAGATAATTTACTTCTTAATTCTAATTCATCCTCAGTTTCGAAACCCTTAAATAATAAATGAATTATTTGATTATGATTAAAAAACACATTATATTCTTTTGATAAATTACCATTTTTCCATTCATAAAAATCTCGTTCCACATGTTCCTGGGTTTGAATTGCAAATTGATTTCGATCCTGTTCTTCGAATACACTTTGTAGTTTTTGATTCAATTGATTAATTTGTTTTCAATATCTTGACTCATCATATTCCTCCTACTATTTTACTTTACGTAGGTTGTCACATTAGCGAAAAGTATTGT
>NZ_JAEHBQ010000028.1:0-57936 GCF_016483555.1 Bacillus cereus group sp. N14 | reverse complement strand
ATGTCAACTAAGTTTTTCAATTTCTTTTTTGTCGTTTTCTGCGTTTCCGCATCAGCGACGGTTATTAATATATCATGCACTACATACAGGGTCAATACTTTTTATAAAAAAATTTCACATCCCGTTAAAACTTTAAAACATGTTTCAAAAATCATTATAGTCTCCCTTCATCCTACTCCACATTTCATACCTTATCACTTTATCATGTTTCTGAACGAGTGAAAATTCTAAATTTTATGTTATATTATTGTTATAGGAGCGTGGTGAGAATGAGCATTAAGTATTCAAATAAAATCAATAAAATCCGGACCTTTGCATTAAGTTTAGTATTTATCGGCCTCTTCATTGCATACTTAGGTGTCTTTTTCCGTGAAAACATTATTATTATGACAACATTTATGATGGTTGGCTTTTTAGCTGTTATCGCTAGTACTGTCGTTTACTTTTGGATTGGCATGTTATCTACTAAAACTGTACAAATTATTTGTCCAAGCTGCGATAAGCCGACCAAAATGCTCGGTCGTGTCGACGCATGTATGCATTGCAACCAACCTTTAACAATGGATCGAAATCTAGAAGGAAAAGAATTTGATGAGAAATATAATAAGAAGAGCTATAAATCATAGGCATATATAGGTACAATGTGCCCTTACAAAACTAAACGTTAAAAGGTGATTTCTTAACAAAGAAATCACCTTTTGTATTTATCTTTAATTAAATTAGGTTCTTCACTGAACGTTTTAAATCCTCCTGAACCTAACGTAATTCCCATATATAATAAAGAAAGAGGGAGACGTAAACGTCTCCCTCTTTCTTTATTATATATTACGCCTTATGACACTCTGGACAAACGCCATAAATTTCTAAGCGATGACTATTAATAACGAAGCCTGTCGTTTTCGCAGCTTCCTCTTCAAGCTTTTCCAAGCCTCCATAAGGAAAATCAACAATCTTACCACATTTTTCGCAAATCACATGATAATGTTGACTTGTAACATAATCAAATCTACTTGAAGCGTCTCCATAAGTTAATTCCTTTACAAGTCCAACCTCTTTAAATACACGTAAGTTATTATAGACAGTTGCAACACTCATATTTGGAAACTTACCTTCTAATGCTTTATAAATGTCATCCGCTGTTGGGTGCGTCATAGATTCCACAAGGTACTCTAAAATAGCATGACGCTGTGGAGTAATGCGTACACCCGTATTTTTCAGCATTTCTAGCGCTTCTTTTAATTCTTCTTTGACCACCGTCATGCACCCCGATTCTATACGGATTATTATTTTATAATTCTTATAAAGAGTGTACTCCTTTTCTTATAAATCGTCAATATTTCTACTATAAGTATGTGGTTTATTTTTATATATAGCCTTATTCTTATATATCTTTCCCCATTTTCTATACATTTACATAGAAAAAAAGTGCGACATAATCGCACTTGGAATACTATCATCTGAGGAGGTATGCCCTACACTTCACTTTATGTAAGACGATAAAATATGTATAGACACTCGCCTTACTTCTATATATTTTATCTCCACAATGGATTTACTTTATATAAGAAAGAACATCTTCAGTATGTCCTTTCACTTTCACTTTACGCCACTCTTTTACAAGCTCACCGTCTTTATTAATAAGGAATGTAGAACGCTCGATTCCCATATACTCTTTTCCAAAGTTCTTTTTCAATTTCCAAACGTCGTATAATTCCGCTACCTTATGATCTTCATCTACTAAAAGTACAAATGGAAGATCATGCTTCTCAATGAATTTCAGATGTCTGTTCGCTGAATCCGGACTTACACCTAGAATAACTGTATCTTTCTCTTGAAATAATCCATACGCATCGCGAAAATCACATGCTTCAGTTGTACACCCTGGAGTCATATCTTTCGGATAAAAATATAGCACTACGTTTTTACCACGAAAATCAGTTAAGCGAACTTGTTCCCCGTTACTTCCCTCTAATGTAAATTCTGGAGCCATTTCTCCTACTGTGATCATTGTTATCACTCCTACTCTTTTCTTTTACTATATCAAATGCTATCTTATTTTTCATTGTCTATTACAGACCTCATTACAAAAGCAAACGGTAATGTATATCCAATTAGCGCTTCTGCAATCGCAATCCATCTCCCTATTCCAATCGGAGCTATATCACCGTACCCAACGGACAATAAAGTAACCGCGCTAAAATATAAGCAAATTTCTACAAGTTGAAAAGATTGGGCATGCAAGCTTTCTCCATCTTCTTTCAAAACTGCAAAGCCCATTTCTTCTAATACAACATAACTTAACCCAAACGCAATCAATACCGTTGTATAAATTAAAAATAAGGAGGCTAAATTATAAAGCGAAAAGAAACGCCTAGAATCTGAATATGAACTCCATAACAATTGGACACTTCTCAAAATAGCAATTGCTGCAATTAATAGAATAAATCCCCATAACATGTCCTCCACCTCATTTTATATGTATGAGACAGCCATTGGATTTATCCCTTAGAAACAAACAAGCTTCTATAATTAATTCCCAGCACCACGGTACCTTTTTACCCCTTGATTCCAAAGAGTAATTGCAATCGTAAAACAGATAACACCAACGAATGGTGTTGCAAATGCATAGCTATTCCACTCTGTTTTTCTTAAAAAGTATGCTGCTGGATACACTCCGACAAACGCAAATGGTAAAACAAACGTTAAAATGAAGCGAATCACACGGTTATAAATGTTAACAGGATAGCGACCATAGTTACCTATGTTATACATTAGCGGCATAATTGAACTTTTCGCATCCGACCAAAAACCAAGACTCGCAAGCGTAACAAATATCCCTCCGTATACAAGTGCTCCTCCTCCTACCATCAGTAAGAATAAGAAGAAATCGTACCAGTAAAAAGATAATTGCAGCTCCACTGCTGCATATCCCATTACAATTATTCCTGTAATCGCTCCAATTAAAGATTCAAGTTCCATTCTTTCTAATATAATTTGAAATAAACTATGAATCGGTCTCGTTAATATACGATCCATTTCTCCTTTAATAATGTAACGATCATTAAAGTCCCATATGTTAAAGAAAGCTGAGAATATGGCAAACGGTACTAAAAAGAAACCATAAATAAAGATTACTTCTTCTCTACTCCAGCCCTTTAATGCTTGTGTATGCCCAAACACAACGAGAATAAAGATTAAATTAACAGCCTGTAGTGCTAAATCAGAAAGTAATCCAACGATAAAATCGCCCCGATACTCCAATTTTGTTTTTATATATTGGCTTGCATATTGCAAAAATAGGTTTATATATATCATCTCATCATCCCCCTTGTACAATTAGACGTTTTCTCGCCGTTCTCCACATGAGTACAATTGGAATAATAAGTACAATTGCCCAAATTACTTGGAATAATAATGCCTCATACAATTTACTTCCTTGTATACCTTCTGAAAAAATCATACTCGGAATATAACTAATAGCCTGAAACGGTAAAAATACCATTGCTTTTTGGGCCCATAACGGATAAAAACTAATTGGTAATAATAGACCTGAAAATAAATCAATAACAACACGTTTTGCATACATAATTCCACTATTATTAAATAGGAAGAACGTGAGCATTCCAGTCATTAAATTAATTTGTGTATTAATAATAAAACTAAATATTAAAGATAAGAAGAAATATAACCACGTTTGAAAATTCGTTGTAATTTGCAATGAAAATAATAAGGTAACGATAACCATACCTGGAATTGAAAAGAAAGCAAAACGAAATATTCCTTCACCAAGACCTTGCATCACTTTCATGCCTAAATAGTTATATGGACGAATGAATTCTACTGCTACACGTCCTTCTTGAATCTCCATCGCAATTTCCCTGTCTATATTATTAAAATAAAAGGCACGTGCCATCCACGCAATTGCGATATAAGTAGTCATTTGCGAAATAGATAAACTTTCAATATTCTCTTTTCCACTATAAATTGCTTGCCATAAAAAATAATACGCACCGATATTAATTGTATAAATTAAAATCCCGCTATAATAGTTTGTACGATACGCAAGCATCATTAAAAAGCGAATCCGAATCATTTCAATGTACTTACCCATGTTTAATACCTTCCTCATAAATGTTACGAATAATTTCCTCTGTAGACACTTCGTTAATTTTTAAATCTTTAATTTGAAAGGCTTGTACTACTTTAGAAATAAGCATTGAAATGATAACTTCTTCATTCGGTATTTTTGCAACCCACGCGTTTTCCTCTTTCGCTTTCGACCAAACGACATGACTATCTGGCATAACCATTGATAAAGCCTGATAGGAAACTGGTGCAATAAATTGAAAATGTATTTCCTTCTCTGCTCCCCACTGCGTACGAAGATTATTTAAAGAACCGTCATACATAATATTTCCTTCATCCAGCATGATAACGCGCTCACATAAAGCTTCAATATCAGTAATATCATGGGTTGTTAATAAAATTGTTGTTTTGTAACGTTCATTCATTTCTTTTAAAAATTCACGTATTTTTAATTTCACAAGAACATCCAATCCAATTGTTGGTTCATCTAAAAATAATAACGGTGGATTATGAATTAATGCTGCCGCTAATTCACAACGCATCCTTTGACCTAGAGATAACTTTCGAACTGGCTTATCTAATAAAGGACCAATATCTAACGTTTCAATCACGTGTTCCATATGCTCTTTATACTGAGCATCTGATACACCGTACACTTTTTTTAATAAACGAAAAGATTCTTGTACAGCAATATCCCACCAAAGTTGTGAGCGTTGACCGAAAACAACACCAATTGTTCTTACGAATTCTTCTCTCTGCTTATGGGGGTTCATCCCATTTACTAAAATTTCTCCTGATGTCGGAGTCAAAATCCCCGTAAGCATTTTAATAGTTGTTGATTTACCAGCACCGTTCTCACCGATATATCCAACCATTTCACCTTGTTTCACATTAAAAGATACATCATTTACTGCTGGTACTATTTTATAATTACGATTTAATAAATCGCGAAAAGCACCCTTTAATCCCGGACGACTTGAATAGGCTGTAAACTCTTTACGTAACCCTTGTACCTCAATTACCGATTTCATAATCGGACCCCCTTCCTAAATGTCACAACGAATAGTTTACCCAACTGCCTTCTCTATCACAAACAATACGTCTTTTCGAAAAACATGTTAGAATAATACATAGATTTTTGTAAGGAGATGAATTGTAGTGAAATTCACAAAATCAGAAGCATTACATAAAGAAGCTTTAGAACATATCGTTGGCGGCGTTAATAGTCCTTCTCGTTCTTTTAAAGCAGTTGGCGGCGGCGCTCCTGTTGCTATGGAACGTGGAAAAGGTGCTTATTTCTGGGATGTAGACGGAAATAAATATATCGATTATTTAGCAGCATACGGTCCTATTATTACTGGACATGCTCACCCGCACATTACAAAAGCAATTACAACAGCTGCTGAAAATGGTGTACTTTACGGAACACCAACAGCACTAGAAGTAAAATTTGCAAAAATGTTAAAAGAAGCAATGCCTGCATTAGATAAAGTCCGCTTCGTAAACTCTGGTACTGAATCAGTAATGACAACAATTCGTGTCGCTCGTGCTTACACAGGCCGCACAAAAATTATGAAATTTGCTGGTTGTTACCACGGTCATTCTGATTTAGTACTTGTAGCAGCTGGATCTGGCCCTTCTACGCTAGGAACTCCTGACTCAGCCGGTGTACCACAAAGTATCGCTCAAGAAGTTATTACCGTTCCATTTAATAATGTAGAAACCTTAAAAGAAGCTTTAGATAAATGGGGACACGAAGTAGCAGCTATCCTTGTAGAACCGATTGTTGGAAACTTCGGTATTGTAGAGCCAAAACCTGGCTTCCTTGAGAAAGTGAATGAACTTGTTCACGAAGCTGGTGCACTAGTAATTTATGATGAAGTTATTACTGCTTTCCGCTTCATGTACGGTGGTGCTCAAGACTTACTTGGCGTAACACCAGACTTAACAGCGCTTGGTAAAGTTATTGGCGGCGGACTTCCGATCGGTGCTTATGGTGGTAAGAAAGAAATTATGGAACAAGTTGCCCCGCTCGGACCTGCATATCAAGCTGGTACAATGGCAGGAAATCCTGCTTCTATGGCATCCGGTATCGCTTGTCTAGAAGTTCTTCAACAAGAAGGTCTTTATGAGAAATTAGATGAACTTGGTGCAATGCTTGAAAAAGGAATTTTAGAGCAAGCTACGAAACATAATATTGATATTACATTAAACCGACTAAAAGGTGCTTTAACTGTATACTTCACAACAAATACAATTGAAGATTACGATGCAGCACAAGATACAGACGGTGAAATGTTCGGTAAATTCTTCAAGCTTATGCTTCAAGAAGGAGTTAACTTAGCACCTTCTAAATACGAGGCATGGTTCTTAACGACAGAACATACAAAAGAAGATATTGAATATACAATTGAAGCTGTAGGCAGAGCATTCGCTGCTTTAGCGGATAATAAATAATCCCGCCATTAAAAGGAAAAAAGAAAGCACATCTTTCTTTTTTCCTTTTTTCTATTTCATAAATCCCTCATTAATAGTATAATTATTCATAATTATCTGTTTAATTTTCTTTTATATCCTTACTACCTTTGTATACAAGGCTGCTCACGCCTTAAATAGTAAGATTATTCAAACTTCAATAAGAGGGGGGATTGACGGATGCTCAATAAAACAAATACATGGACACCGTCTTTATTTCGAGATTATAAAAATGCAGAACATGATGCGTGTGGAATCGTTTCCGTTATGGAGAAACGAAAAGTTGCCACGAAAGAAAACATTGATCTTTGCATACAATCACTTGTCAAAATGAATCATCGAGCTGGTTTCATTAATGGTGAAGGAGATGGTATCGGAATTCACATTGATGTCCCAAAAGCACTTTGGAATGAAAAGCTGAAAAATAACGGATACAATCCAACGATTGTGGATCATCCCCACTTTATCGTTGGACATTTTTTTCTAAACAAAAACGCAAATATCGTTAATTTAAAAAATCATATTCGTACGCAATTAAATAACGAAAGTTTTACTATTATTTTTGAAAGTGATGATGTAATAAATTCCGATGCACTCGGTCCACTTGGTAAACAGGAAGAACCTTTATTTTGGCAAGTTGCTCTTATCGCAGAAAATAAAGTTGAAAATGTTGAGCAAACATTATTTTCAGTAACGATAAAAATAGAGGAAAACGAAGCGATTCATGTTGCTTCATTAAGTCGTGACCATGTTGTATATAAAGTTCTAGGCGCTGGGGATACACTTGTTGCCTATTACAATGATTTACAACATCCACTTATCGCTTCAACTATGACACTAGGACATAACCGCTATTCTACTAATACATTATCTAATTTTTTTCGTGTACAACCATTTAGCATTCTCGGACATAATGGTGAAATTAACACAATTGCAAAATTACGTGATCAAGCTGACATGATTCATGTTCCACTTACTGCTGGGGGCAGTGACTCCCAAGATTTAAACCGCACCTTAGAAACTCTACTTGTTCAATACGACTACAGTTTATTTGAAGCAATGGATATACTATTCCCACCAATTATTAATGAAATGAAACTTTATGAACCGCATTTACAAGATTTATATACGTATATACGTGAAGCTTGGGGCCATTTTGCGCAAGGTCCAGCTGGTATTATTTCACGTTATAAAGATGAGGCTGTTTTCAGCGTTGATTCCCTTGGACTACGACCAGTATGGAAAGTAGAGACAGCGAGTTCTTATGTTTTCTCTTCTGAACCTGGAGTTGTATCACCAACTGAATATGTAGCAGAACCAAAACCACTCGCTCCTGGAGAAAAAGTCGGTCTAAAGTGGAATGAACAAGATGAACTTGTACTCTACGAATACGATGACTACCAAACTCAAGTATATAACCGTTTTAAAAAGCGAGTTGATACTAAAGATTATCATTTAAACTTATCTATCCCTGAAACGAAAGAAATCCCAGGATTATTTGATTCTATACAAGTCGAAACGAAACAATACGTTGCTTTTGGATGGGACCGAGAACATATTCAGCTTCTTGAACAGATGGCAACAAAAGGCGTTGAGCCAATTCGCTCACTTGGGCATGACTCACCACTTGCAGCACTCGATACTGATAGACGAAATATCGCTGATTTCATTAAGGAAAGTGTAGCCGTTGTTACAAATCCAGCAATCGATCGTGATCGAGAGGTCGAGCACTTCTCCACACGAACAATACTTGGAGAGCGCCCAAGTTTATTAAGCGGAGCTAAACGGCCATTTGTAGTTGAGATTCTTTCCCCCATTATTTTAGAAGGAAGTGTAGCACAATCTATTACAGAGGAATTACACACAGTTACGTACGAACAACTTATACAGCTATTCAATACTCATAGCTCTATCGCTACAATCTCTGCTACATTCAGTCCGCCAGAAACTTTACAATGCGCCTTAAATCGAATTAGTTCTGAAGCGATAAAGGCCGTGAACGATGGAGCTTCCCTACTATTAATAGACGATGCCAACGCTCATCTAAATGAACAGTTATGGATTGATCCGCATTTAGTTACCGCTAAAGTACATCAAGTATTAAGCGAAAATAAATTACGCCGAAACTGCTCTCTCGTTATACGTTCTGGTGCTCTTCGCTCTTTACATGATATCGTCACACTGTATGGATTAGGAGCAGATGGTATGAATCCATATTTATTATTTGCAACCGTAAATGATGGAACAAAAACGCCAATTATGAATTTGTATAATGCTCTTAATAAAGGACTAGAAAAAGTCATTTCAACAATTGGAATTCATGAATTACGTGGTTACGGTCGCCTCTATTCTTCTATCGGATTACATGAGGAAATCGCAAATATATTACAAATTACGAATTTCTTCGGTTCAAATGATTTAGCTTTTTCGCTTAAATCACTTGCTGAAGATGCACAATTGCGAGCGGATGATTATAACAATCCTAAAGTTAGAATGCGAAAATCTTTTCATATATTCCCGCGAATTTGGAAAGCAATCGGCGATGTCGCAAAAGGAAATTCTTATGATGATTACCGTGACAAATTAAGTGAGTTAGAAGAAAATAATCCAATCGCGATTAGACATCTTGTTCAAACGAAAGAAACAAAACATGTCGTTCCGGCCGAAGAAGTATCCATCAGCATTCAAAATCATGATTTACCATTTATTATCAGTTCCATGTCATTCGGTTCTCAAAATGAAATTGCCTTTCGTGCATATGCAGAAGCGGCCGATCAGCTAAATATGATTAGCTTGAACGGTGAAGGCGGCGAAATTAAAGATATGATTGGAAAATATCCACATACACGTGGACAACAAGTTGCATCTGGGCGATTTGGTGTAAACGCCGAACTACTAAATTCATCAAACTTAATTGAAATAAAAATTGGGCAAGGCGCAAAGCCTGGTGAAGGCGGACATTTGCCTGGTTCAAAAGTAACAGCAAAAATCGCTGAAGCGCGTAATGCTACAATTGGCTCTGATTTAATTTCACCTTCTAACAACCATGATATTTATTCCATTGAAGATTTAGCTCAAATGATTACAGAAATTAAAACGGCTAATCAACTTGCGAAAGTAGCTGTAAAGGTTCCTGTCGTCCCTAACATTGGAACAATTGCTGTCGGTATCGCAAAGGCTGGTGCTGACTTTATTAACATTAGCGGATTTGATGGTGGTACAGGTGCCGCACGTATTCACGCATTGCAACATGTAGGCCTTCCTGCAGAAATTGGTGTGAAAGCCGCTCACAATGCTTTATTAGAAGCAAATATGAGACAAAAGGTAGAAATTTGGGCTGACGGTGGTATTCGAAGTGTTAATGATGCCTTGAAAATCATGCTCCTTGGGGCAAACCGTATTGGATTTGGTACATTATCCATGATTGCAATCGGCTGTACAACTTGCCGCGGATGTCATCTAGATACTTGTCACGTTGGAATTGCAACACAAATTGATTCTGAAGCTCAGGCGAAAGAACACGGATTACGCCGCTTCGTCCCGCGCGAATTAGAAAGCGCCGTTGCTGGATTATTACATTTATTCACCGCTTTTGGCGTAGAACTAAAACGATTAACAGGAAATCTTGGTTATACAAATTTACAAGAAATTGTCGGACATTCCGATTTATTAGAACAAGTTCGAGGCGAAAATTTATTAGACTTATGTAATTTACTACAAACGATAGAAAACCCATCTGTTACAAAAACAGAATACGTACCGGAAAAACAATTTGAAACAGTTCATTCCCCTCATTCAAAAGAATTAATAGGCGTTGGCGTAGAGCAACGCGTTATGGGGGGGCTAGAATCTTGCTATCGCGTTCGTAGTAAATTATATGAAGACACCAAGCTTGAACCACTTACATTAAAGTATACGAATGGCTCTATTCCTGGAAATGGATTAGGTGCTTATAATAGTGAGAACTTATTTATACACGTAAATGGCGGTGCACAAGATGGTATTGGTAAAACCTCCTTTGGTGGTGGTATTTATATAACGAAAGCAAAAGGAAAAGACGGCATATATTATAACGGTTCTGTCGGAAAAGGTTTTGGGTACGGTGCACAAAAAGGATCGCTATACGTTCAAGGTAACGCTGATGCTCGCGCTGGCATTCGCCTCTCTGGAGCAGACATGATAATTGGAGGGCGAATGACAAAGCCACTCCGTGAAAAAGAGCAAGGGAATATAGGTGTATACTCTAATATTAAAGGTTTCGCTTTTGAATATATGACAAATGGGCGAGCGCTTGTTTTAGGGGATCCTGGTCCATGGATTTGTGCTGGTATGACTGGTGGTGTTGTTTATTTACGTCATGATTCAAGCTCGGGTTTAACAGAACACGCCTTAAAAAGAAGAATCGCAAAAGGGGCAAATGTTACATTACAACCAATTAGTAAAAACGGCGTGCAAGATGTGACTGAGTTATTGGTAGATTACATTCGTGTATTAAATGAACATGAGCAATACGAGGAAGTTGCTTTATTAACACCGTTACTCGATGATATGCAGCAACAGTTTTTTGAAATTATCCCGAAAAAAGAGCAGGCTGATCCATCTATCTCAACAGAGTGATATACCAACTTTTCATTTTTAAGAAAAAATTGACGAAGTACACTTCTCATAGTAATCTATAGTAACAATTTGAAACCTGCTGAAATTCAGCAGGTTTTTTCACTAAAAATTGATGTTTAAAAAGAATTAGGAAAAAGTATAAAATGAATCTTATTTTCTTATTAACGTCACTAAAATATCACTTGCTAACATATTGTAATGAATGTATAGTATCATGTTGTACATTCATTATGACAAGAGAAAGGATCTTATTAAGGGTATGAAACTTGGTGCTCGCATTTTAAAAACGGGTATTGCCATCACATTAGCTTTATTTGCTTGTATTTTACTTCAATTACCGAGTCCAGTATTCGCGGGAATCTCAGCTATATTCGCTGTTCAACCGTCTGTATACCGCTCGTATTTAACAGCTCTTGAGCAAATTCAAGCAAACGTCATTGGTGCGGTATTCGCTATCGTATTTGCTACTGCTTTTGGACATAATCCTTTTATTATTGGATTAACATGTATATTAGTAATTGCGCTTACGTTACAATTACGATTAGAAAACACAATATCAATTGCTTTAGTAACAGTTATCGCCATTATGGAGTATCAGGGCGACGATTTCTTTAGTTTTGCCTTACTTCGCTTTGCGACGATTATGATTGGAATTATTGCGGCTTCACTTGTAAATTTAGTGTTTATGCCGCCAAAATACGAAACAAAACTATATCATCGTATCGTTGATAATACAGAAGAAATTGTAAAATGGATTCGAATGAATAGCAGGCAAGCTTCTGATTTTACAACGCTAAAAACTGATATTGATCGTATGAAAGAAAAGATGATCAAACTAAACCATTACTATTTGCTGTATAAAGAAGAAAGAAGCTACACGAAAAAAGTAAAGTTCGCAAAAATTCGTAAGCTCGTTTTATTCAGACAAATGTTAGCGACGACAAGCCGTGCTTTAAGTACGTTAAAATCATTACATCGTACTGAAAATGAACTGCGCTATATGCCAGAAGAATTTCAGGAATCTATCCAAAACGAACTTGACTCATTAACCCATTACCATGAACAAGTTTTATTAAAATTTATTGGTAAAGCAAAAAAACAACAATCCGTTGAAATGCTTGATGAAGTTGAAACAGGTAAACAAGAATTAATTGATATCTTTATGGATTATCAAAACAAGGACGATGAGGAAGCGTATAAAACATGGCTACACCTCTTCCCTCTTATTTCTGCCATTATTAACTATAGTGAAGAAGTAGAGCATTTAGATTTACTTGTGGATAGCTTCTACACATACCATAAACCAGAAGCGGAACTCCAAATCGAAGATAAAAAAGAAGACGAATAAAGAAAACAGCTCCTTTTACGCTAAAGGAGCTGTTTCTGTTATATGTTGAAGTTGATATAAATTGTAATAAAACCCTCTTTTTTTCATTAACTCTTCATGAGAACCTGTTTCTTTAATTTCACCATCTTCAATGTAAATAATCGTATCCACATGTGTAATCGTCGCCAATCGATGTGCGATTACGATCGTCGTCCGATCAGCAGCTAACGTCTGAAGCGCCTGCTGAATATACCGTTCATTTTCTAAATCTAAAGCGGAAGTCGCCTCATCTAATATAAGCAACGATGGATTCTTTAGAAACACTCTTGCAATCGCTACACGTTGCCTTTGCCCACCAGATAACTTCACACCGCGTTCCCCAACGACAGTATCATAGCCATCAGGTAACTCTATAATAAAATCATGGATTTGCGCAGCTTTAGCAGCTGCAATCACTTCTTCCTCTGTAGCTTTCGGGTTTCCATATAAAATATTTGCCCCGATTGTATCACTAAATAACAAGTTATCTTGCAGTACAATTCCAATATGACTACGTAAATTTCTCATATCATACTTTCTAACATCTATCCCATCTACATAAACTGCACCTGAAGAAACATCATAGAAACGTGGGATTAAGCTAGCAAGAGATGACTTCCCTCCCCCACTTGCTCCTACAAGTGCTACCTTCTCTCCTGGCAACATAGTTAACGAAAGGTTATGTAATATCTCTTTTTCATCCGAATTGTAACGAAAAGATACATTATCAAATATCACTTCACCATTTAATTTTGTCGTTTGTACCGCACTTGGCACATTGACAATATCGTATTTTTCATCTAACAATTCAAACACTCGATCCATCGATGCGAAAGACTGTGTTAATGTTGTAGAGGAATTGACAAGGCGGCGAAGCGGACTATACAAACTATCCATATATCCAACAAAGGCAACCATAGTCCCTAATGTTAACTGCCCCTGAATTACTTCATATGCTGCAAAACCGATCACCAGTAACGGGCCTAAATCGGTTAACGTATTCACTACCGAAAATGTCCTTGCAGTCCAACTCGTATGCGTTAATGCTTTCGTCAAAAATTCATTATTTCTTTTTTCAAATTGCTTACCCTCATACTCTTCTAATGCAAAGCTACGTGTCACTTGCATCCCTTGAATACGTTCATGTAAATACCCTTGCATCGTTGCTAAAGCTTGCGAACGCTCTTTCGTTAATTTTCGAAGACGCCCGAAAAAATATTTCACTGCCACTACATAAATAGGTAAAATTAATAACGCAACAAATGTTAATTTTATATTCATAGAAAACATAACAATAATAGCAATAGCAATCGTTGCCGTATCTAGCCAAACATTCATCAAACCAGTAATTACAAAATCCTTTGTTTGTTCTACATCATGGATTACACGTGAAATAAGCTCCCCTGTTTTTGTATTCGAATAATAGCGTAAACTCAACTTTTGTAAATGACCAAAAATATTTTTTCGCAAATCATATAGTATTGTATTTGCGATACGCTGCGCGAAATATTGACGATAATATTCAATTGGCGGTCTTACTACTGCAAAAATAAAAAAAGCAATCCCAACGGCTGTTACTAATTGGGATGTTTTATCTTGAAGTGACCCTCCGCCTTGAATTACATCATCGATAATATATTTTAATAACCACGGCATAATAAGCGGGATGCCGAATTTAACTAGACCAATCATAATTGTAATAGCAATAAGCCATCGATACGGTTTAACAAATTGCAAATATCTTTTTATACCTTGCACATAATCCCCCCTCTAATAGGACAAACCTGCCGGGAAATCCCCTGCAGGTTTGTTTTAATTTCTGTACATTAAATATCTTTCATACCACATATCTACGAAATCTGGCGCGAATGGCCCTTTTCTTTGATGAATCCATTGTGTTAATTGTGCTACATTTCGTTTTAAAATAGTATCAATAACAGGTGGATACTGCATAATTTGACTATGCTTTTCATACTCATCTTCATCTAAAAGCGTATATGTCATATCTGGATATACTTTAATATCTAAATCATAATCAATGTACTTTAATGCTTCAGAATCATATGCAAAAGGTGAGCCTAAATTACAATAATAATATACTCCCTCTTCCCTTAGCATCCCAATCACATTAAACCAATAGTTTGCATGAAAATAACAAATTGCTGGTTCACGAGTAATCCATGTTCGGCCATCTGATTCTGTCACTACTGTACGATCATTTGCTCCGATCACAAGGCTCTGTGTCCCTTTTAAAATTGTTGTCTCTTCCCACATTCTATGAATGGAGCCATTATGTTTATAACTATGTATTTGTACTTTTTCTCCTTCTTTGGGAAATCCCATATATGCTCCCTTCTTTCAACTGCAAATGCCCTTTGAGCTGCATTCACTTTTTTTCTATTATAACTTTTTTGTCGAAATTTTAAAACTAAAGCGACAAGACTCTATTTTTCACACTGAATACCATATCCCTAATCTTCTTAGGAGACGGGGCCTTCGCTAAATGATTTACAAACGAGGAAATGGAAATAGAAAAAGCCCTTCCTTATTTCTATCTAAAGAAGGACCTTTCACCGGAAGGTAACAATATGCCTTATCCTAAACTCGAAATCATTTTTTCAGTTTCAAAAGATTGAATCACACTATTTGTTTGCTCTTCAAATTTCTCATGTAACAGTTTTAATGCTAATTCTGTTCTATATATTTCTTGGCGGATAAAATGTAATTCCTTTTTATCGCACGTATCCTTTTCGCTCATTTCAATTTGCTGATACTTCTCTAGATGAGCCTGTAACTTTAACAACTCATCCATCGTTTCCAATTGCTCTCCTACCAACTTATCAAAATCGTTCATTACTTACCCCCTTTTGGACTTATTTATCAGTTATTATTCCTCATTACATATTTCTCATCTTTACCTTCCTTCTCCTTTGACTACATTTGTTGACTTATTAGAAGTTATGTCGTTCACTTTATTTTCATTACCATGACCCAGGCACAAAGAAAACACTTCTCCCGAATTAGAGAAGTGTTTTTCTTTCATTACTGATTTGAACTAGAAGATTGTGATTGTTTTGCAGCTGATTGTGCATTTTGTTTTTTCACAGCGTGCACATCTGTTTCAGTTGCGAATTCTGTACCATAACTAGCGTTTGCACTTTGTGCACCGGAAGCTTGTGCTTTCTTTGCTTCTGATTGTGCGTTTGCTTGTTTTACTGCTTGTGCATTTGTTTCAGTTGCGAACTCTGTACCATAACTAGCATTTGTACTTTGAATGCTAGCACCAGAAGTTGCCTTGTTATAACCTTGTTGTTTTTTACTCATCTTTCTCACCTCCACAACCAATAATGTAACCAATTTACTTAGAAGCTATCCGTAATTTTCTTTTTAAAAAATTTCGCATATATCTCTTATTACTCATTCAAACTATAGGAAATGGAGGTGGGAGTATGTATATAGGACGCGATATGACTGAACTAACGATGATTTCAAAAAATGAATGGAAAGAAGATGAATTAGCTTATTTTCATCACTCATTACAACAGATTTTGCCGTATTTAAATGCAGAAGGTCAAAGTATCTATAAAGAAATTGTAGTAGAAATTGAATCAAGAGGTGGCTTACAACAAGGTGAAGCTAATTGGACTCATGGGACAAAAATTTCTTACGATTAAAAAAGTGTTCCCAATCTAGGGAACACTTTTTTAATTTATCCCGCTTTAATGGGCAGTAAGACCCCCACCTCAAAATGCAGCGAAAGCAAAGAATTTAGGTGGGGGATCAACTGCCCATAAAAGTCCGATTAGTTCAACTAATAATCAGTGGGGATGAAGAAAACCCCCACTGATTAAAGTTTCACTTTATTGCATTGTAATTTTCTCAACGCAATTCTCATAAATCGTACGATGCGATTTCGAGAATGGTAACTGCTCAAATGCTTCTTTCGATACAAATTTCAATGTATCTGTTTCAACAATATCACCAGTTACTTTTCCGTAAAATACGAATATATCCCAAGTGCGATGTGTAAATGTATGTTGTACATTCACTGCGTATTCTTCAATAGAAATCGAGAGCTCAAATTTTTCTTTCATATAATCTGTAAGCTGCTCTTTCTGATTCCGAATCCCTTCCCCAAGTTCAGCATTTGGAAACTCCCACATGTTAGCTAATAACCCGGTACTTGGACGTTTATTAATGACGTAACGACCATCTTCTGTTTGAAGTACCCCTGCAACAATCGGTACCATTGTAGGAGCCTTCGCTTTACTTTTTACTGGTAACTCCTTTTGAACACCTTCAGCATATCCTCGACAATGTTCACGTACAGGACAAAGTAAGCAAGATGGATTTTTTGGAATACAAATTAGTGCACCTAATTCCATCAAACCTTGATTAAAATAAGATGGATTTTCAGCCGAAATAATTTCACGTACAATCTCTTCAAACACTTTTCTAGTTTTCGGTTTTGCAATGTCATCCCATACTGATAAAATGCGAGATAATACACGCATAACATTTCCGTCAACTGCCGGCTCTGGTATACCATATGCGATACTTAAAATAGCACCTTTTGTATAGGGGCCAACTCCTTTTAATTTTTCAATTTTCTTTACATCACTCGGTACTATCCCGCCGTATACTTCTTTCACTTCTTTTACAGCCGCATGTAAATTTCGTGCTCTAGAATAATATCCTAAACCTTCCCATGCTTTTAACACTTCTTCATCACCAGCATTTGCCAAAGCTTCTAGAGTAGGAAACTTCCCCATAAAATTCGCGTAATATGGTTTTACAGCTTCTACCCTCGTTTGCTGCAACATAATTTCCGAAACCCAGACGCGGTATGGATCTTTATTTTTACGCCACGGTAAGTCGCGTTGCTCTTTTTCAAACCAACCAATTAAATCATTTTGAAACTGCTCTATGTTAAAATTATTTAATATTTCAAGTGTCAAACTTGATCCCCCTCATTTTTTTGCATATAAGTACTATTATAAAGATTTTAGGAAAAAATTTAAGTAAGATGACATAGGAAATAGAAGGCAAAGGACTTGAGGTATCGAATAAAAAGAGTTACATTAATAAAAAACGGAGGTGGATTTCTATGGACACAGCCACTCACCTTGTTATGGGCGTTACTCTAGGCAGTTTGGCAACGTTAGATCCAGCCATAGCACAAAGTGATATTGGGCCACAAGCAGTTATGCTTGCTACAATTGCCGGTTCCAATATTCCTGACATCGATACAGTTTTAAAATTGCGTAATAACGCTAAATATATAAGAAATCATCGCGGGATTACTCATTCCATTCCTGCTGTGATTCTTTGGTCATTCCTTATAAGTGGCATCTCTTTCGCCTTCTTTTCAGACGCTCCATATTTGCATCTACTACTTTGGTCATTTATTGCCGTCTTTCTTCATGTCTTTGTAGATATTTTCAACGCCTACGGTACCCAGGCATTACGGCCCTTCACAAAAAAATGGGTAGCGCTCGGCATCATTAATACATTTGATACCGTCATTTTCTTTATCAACCTACTCACGATTGCTTGTATGCTTGTAGGTTCCCATAAAGGGTATACTGCCTTAGCAGCGTATATATTGATGATTATTTACTATATCGGACGGATTATGATGCATAGAAACATACGTAGCATCGTATATAAACGTTTCAATCATGTGGAGAAAATAATCATTTCCCCTTCTTACAGATTTTATCATTATCATTTAGCAATCGTTACAACTGATTATTACTACGTTGCTAGATGGCATCGTGGTAACATCATGATATATGATAAGTTCGACCGGGTACCGTTCCCAGATAATGCTATTATGCGCGCAGCTAAACAAGATGAAAACATCTCAGCATTTCTATCTTTCTCCCCTGTGTATCGCTGGGACATTTTCGATTATGATCATTATTACGAAGTTCGCTTCATTGATTTGCGCTATCGCAGTAAAGATTATTATCCATTCGTTGCAATCGTTCAACTCGACCACAATTTAAATATTATTAGTTCCTATACAGGATGGATTTTTAGTGAAGAAAAACTTCGAAAAAAACTGGAATTACTTCCACATTAAAAAAAGCGACTTAAGTCGCTTTTTTTTAATGTTTCAAATGATCTTCTTGATTGATTAAATGGCTATATTTCGGATTATTTGTACGCATTTCATGAAGGCGACCTCCATGATTATTAATCCATGTTCGTACCACTTGTTCAGTCATTTCATCACCTTGATAACGACCTGATTTCGCATAAGTTGTTTGAAAGTCTTCCCACAATAATTCAACCCACGCACGAGCTTGTGCGTAAGAAAGTTTGTCATTTTTGTCTAATAATTCTTTTGTTAATGTTTCGTGAATATCATTCATGTTCTATTCTCCTTTTACCTATTTATTCCCTTAATTTCTAAAGGATAGTTTCCTCTATTTTGCACATTCTATAAGTGATACTTCTTAAAGAGGTATCAACTGATGATGAGGAGGGCGTTCGCAATGGGTAAACAAGCCGAATTTTGGTCTGAGTCAAAAAACAACAGCAAAATCGATGGTCAGCCGAAAGCGAAATCACGCTTCGCTTCGAAACGACCTAACGGCACAATTAACACGCACCCACAAGAACGTATGCGTGCTGCAAATCAGCAGGAAGAATAGTTCAGGTACAACCTAAAAAATTAACTTCCTACACGAGGTGATAAAGATGAGCTACCGTGATCGCTTAGATAGTCGTTCTGAATTATTTAACCATACGTGGACTCGTCCGAAACATGCAAAAGCGCAAGTTAACGGACAGACGCAACAAACCCAGTCTCTCATTATACTGGCGAATGAATGTAAAAAACGCCAATTTTAGAATCTCCTATCTCCTGTAACGCCTACCAAAGATGAAAACCAGAGAGATATTCGCTCTCTGGTTTTCATTTTTCTTGCAATAAAGAAATCGGTATTCCAATCTCTTCATTATCATTTTGCTTATGTCCCCAAGCAAATACCCCGTTGAAATACGTAATTTCAAATAATATACCAGGTTCTTCTACTAATTCATATGTCTCACCAATATGAAATTTGTTTATATCAGTCATATAAGCACGAGCCATTGCCATCTTTCGCATTAATACATCGAACTCATTTACAATACCAAGTTGCTCTGCCTTTATTGCTTGCTCTTTCAAAACCCCAATTTCTTCCCTTAGCTCATGTGGTGTCATTTCACTGTAGCGCTTTGGCATATTCATCTTATTCCCCTCATCCCTCTTCACGTTTCATCTGCAAAAATATCTCTATCTCATCAATAGAGAATCCTTTGCGATATAACGCTTGTTTCATCTTATTTTCGAATGTCCATCCATCATACTTCTTATATTTCTCATAATATTTATTCCCATGATAGTGTAACGCTTCTTGTTGCTGTTCGTCATCTTTTTCGTCTTTCAATTCTTCCAAACAAATTTGAATCACATCTCTAGAATATCCTTTACGAACAAGCATTTCGTCTAACTTAAGCTTCATTTGTAAAAAGGAATGCTTTTGATAAGACCTTTTCTTCTTTTCTATAAGAAGTAAAGCATTCTCAATTTGCTTTTCCTTCGGATATTCTTGTAAACTATGTGTAATAATTAGATCCTGAACACCTTTATTTAATAATTCTCTTTTAATAACAGTTGGACCCTTTCGATTCACATTACTTTGCGTTCGTGTATATAAAACAGCGTACTCTTTATCATTAATATATCGATCATGTAATAATTTCGAAACGACTTCAGAGATGACGGCCTGTCCCACTTCTTTTTTTCGTAAATAGTCTTCTACTTCTTTTTTTGTTCTCATTTGATAGGATAGATAGGAAATTGCTTGTAAATATGCTTTTTGTACCTCTTCATTGTATAAAATATTCCCTAACGCTATTTCATCAATTTCTAATCCTTTTTGTAATCCATGTTTCATTAAGATTACTTGATCCACACTAAATCCGTATTCTTCACCTTGACCTTTATCAATATAAATATTAAATCGTTCTTTCGATCGTTTTTGCACTTCTATTTTTGTAATGACAGCCATACTCTCACCTCTCTATTATTTTAACATAGTCAAGGAACGTTTTTGCTTTTCAAGAATATATATAATGAGGAGGAAATAATTGTGAGAATCGCAATTTCTGGTGGTACCGGCTTTATCGGTAAATACCTTTCTACTTTTTTTATTCAAAAAGGATATAATGTTTACATTCTTACTCGAAACAAAACTACTGAAACTTCCCACCCTAACCTTCAGTATGTACAATGGACACCAGATTTACAAACCTTCCCCCTCGCTTCTATCGATGTAGTTATTAATCTAGCTGGAGAGTCTATTAATAGTAGATGGACAAAGAAACAAAAGGAATCCATTTTAAACAGTCGAATTCAAACAACAAAAGGACTCATTAAACAATTGCAAACACTTGGTACAAAGCCAAATACATTTATTAACGCAAGTGCTATTGGATACTACGGAACGTCTGAAACTGAGTCTTTTACAGAACAGCATGAGATTCCTGGAAATGACTTTTTAGCAAATACAGTATATTCATGGGAACAAGAAGCATCTAAAGCACGTTCTCTTGGAATGCGAACAATCTACGCAAGACTTGGAGTTGTATTAGGCGCAGACGGAGGAGCTCTTCCCAAAATGCTACTCCCCTATCAATTCTATATTGGAGGTACAATTGGATCTGGAAACCAATGGTTATCATGGATTCATATAGACGATGTCGTTCGCCTAATTGATTTCATCATACACAAAGAAGAAATTGATGGCCCTTTTAACATCACAGCTCCCCTACCTATAAGAATGAAGGAATTTGGAGAAACCATTGCAACTATAATGAAAAAACCTCATTGGTTACCTGTCCCTTCATTTATGCTTCACACTTTATTAGGTGAGATGAGTATACTTGTACTCGAAGGACAACATGTATTACCTAGTAAAGCAATTGAACATGGGTATCAATACACATTTCCGGCAATAGACCATGCATTACAAAATATACTTTCGCATACAATGTAGTACTTCTAAAACACAGTTTTACAAGGTCCCTTTCAAAACTTTCATTTTCTAGAATCCGGAGCATTATTACACAAATAACCTTTCAGTTACTTTCCCTTAAATTCCATTAATATTGTAAAGTAACAGAAATGAGGTACCTATGAAAATATTGCTCAAACAAGCCATTGTCTATCCTATTACATCCCAAAAATTTCAAGGGGATGTACTCGTTATAGGAGAAAGAATTGCCGAGGTCAAGCCTTCCATTCAGCCTACTCAAGATATGACAGTTATAGACGCTCGTGCTCTTCATCTTTTACCTGGATTTATTGATGTCCATACTCATCTTGGTCTCTATGATGAAGGTACTGGTTGGGCTGGCAATGATGCAAATGAAACATCTGAAGTTTCAACACCACATATCCGTTCTTTGGACGGAATCCACCCTTTTGATATTGCATTTCAAGATGCTGTACAAAACGGAATCACAACTGTTCACGTTATGCCAGGAAGTCAAAACATTATCGGTGGTACGACTTGTGTAATAAAAACAGCTGGAACTTGTATTGATCATATGATTATTCAAGAACCTGCCGGCTTAAAGATTGCCTTTGGAGAAAATCCTAAAAAGGTCCATAGTAATGGAACAAAAGAATCCATAACACGTATGGGAATTATGGGATTACTTCGGGAATCATTCTATGAAGCACAGCACTACGGGCATGAAGCTGATTTTCGAATGCTTCCTATCTTAAAAGCATTACGCCGCGAAATACCCGTACGTATCCACGCTCACCGAGCAGATGATATTAGTTCTGCTCTACGCTTTGCAACAGAGTTCAATCTCGATTTACGTATTGAACATTGTACAGAAGGACACTTTATTGTTGAAGAACTTTCGAAACACAATTTGAAGGTTTCAGTTGGCCCCACTCTTACACGCCGTTCTAAAATCGAACTTAAAAACAAAACATGGGATACTTACCATATATTATCGAAAAATGGTGTAGAAGTTTCTATAACAACAGATCACCCTTATACACCAATTCAATATTTAAATATTTGTGCTGCTGTCGCAGTAAGAGAAGGATTAGACGAAAAAACTGCACTAGAAGGAATCACCATATTTCCAGCACGAAATTTACGTTTAGAGGATAGAATTGGAAGCATTGAGGTTGGAAAAGACGCTGATCTTGTGTTATGGACTCATCATCCTTTCCATTATTTAGCCAAGCCTGTACTAACCATGATTGATGGAAAAATAATTTACAAAAAAAATAAAAAAAACTAGTTTATTTTTTTGACTAGATAAAGTATTATACGATTATAAACTGAATGAAACCATAATCAATTTGTGTCGTGATTATCATTTTCAAATTGATGAATGGGGAAGGCAAATGGTGCGCCACCAGCGTTAGAAACTGGTTCTAGTGGGTTCGATTCCCACCCCGAAATTTTTTAAAGATTGATATAAAAATTTCGAGGGTGGGGTGTTTTTTCGTCATGCTACCCTCGTGTGAGGAGGAGTTAGTATGTTGAAAAAACGCGACTTACACGACAGCCACGTTCTATACGAGTTAATGGTGGACCCAGCTGTCTTCCCTTTTGTGCGTCAAAAGGCTTATTCTTATGAAGAGTATTTATTTTTAACGAAACAAACGATTGAAGCTGAAGAGCGTGGGGAATTAATTTCACGCACAATTTTAGATGAATGGGGTAACCCTATCGGAACAATTACTTTATTTGATGTGCAAGAAAAAGCCGGATTTCTCGGAACATGGCTTGGCAAACCCTATCATGGAAAAGGCTATAATAAATTGGCGAAAGATTCATTTTTTAGTGAACTTTTCTATGAATTAGATATTGAAACAATCTTTATGCGTATTCGTAAAATAAATATTCGTTCTATTAAAGCTGCCGAAAAACTACAATATGTAAATCTAGCAAACGAAACAAGAAAAGCCGTTTATGATGAAATTAACGCAAATGAAGAAGTATATAACTTATATGAAATCCCAAAAGATCAATATACACTTGCTACAATGCGAGATACAACGTTCCAAGATGCTCACCAATTAAAAGAAGCATAATCTAAATTTTTAGAAAAATTAATTAATCATTAACATTTTGCCATATACGTATATCACCCTATGTCTTTGGGAACGATAGATAGTGACTTTAGGACACGAGGTGATTTGTAATGGATAAAAAGAAACGTGACAAAACAAAAAACACATTATCTAGTACACAAGAAGTTCTTTACCAACGAGAATTTCGCAAAGCAGATCGCGCAGCGGGTTATCGCTCGAAAAGTATTTAAAGTGAGAATGAATAATTAGAAGTTTTCCCCCCTAATTATTCATTCTCATTACATATTTTTTCTACGTGATAGAATAGACAAAAAGGTTCCTTATAAATAAGGAACCTTTTTTGTGTGGATAACGTTATCCACACAATTTATAGAATTGTGAATAAATTCAACAAATCCTTCACAATTTTATATGTTGTAACGCATAGTAAATGTTAGAATTGTGGATAATTTTCTAAAAATTGTGGACAATGTGGATATAGTTGTTAATATTTCGACTTTACTGTTTAATGAAAGCGTAAGCTTCATGTGGATAAGTTACTACTTTATCTTATAAAACAATAAAGAACCCTCTTTAAACATATAAAAGAGGGTTTCATATTAAGTAAATAATTGTGCAAGAGCAGGTGATTTAATAGGTATATGATTCGGTTCTACATGATTTTCTGTCAAAATTGTATCCACAATATGACCAGCTGGCTCCGGACGATAAATGCTTTTCATCGCTTCTTTCATTTGAAGAAGCTTCATATCATCTTGTAATAACGCCTCTGTCTTTGCAAAAACCTCACTATCATCACGAATGACAACTGCAGCTCCTTTTCTTTCAAAGTACATCGCATTTTCATTTTCTTGCCCTGGAACAGGTTTATATAAAATGACAGGTACTTGCAATGCTGCCGCTTCACTTAACGTAATACCGCCTGGCTTCGTAATCATACAAGAAGTAACACGGAATAATTCATCAATATTTTCAACATAACCAAATACTTTTAATGCATCAGGATTTTTTTCCTGTACTCCTAATAAATCCTGTTTTAACGCTTCATTCTTTCCACAAACGACAACTACTTGTAAATCAGGTAATGACATAAATGATTGGCATAGTTCTTTTACACTTCCTAATACCCCATGAGCACCTGCTACAATTAGTAAAATCTTTTTATTCTTACATAACTGATATTTATTATATATAATGTCTGGATTGATCTTCAGCTCAAAACTACTACGAATCGGAATTCCAGTTTCAACAATTTGCTCCGAGGGCACACCAATATCAACCATAATTTTTTTCACGTGATCCGTTGCTACAAAATAACGATCTACTTCCCGATGAATCCATATTTTGTGCACACAAAAATCCGTTAATACGTTATAAACAGGAATTGAAATACCTGTTTGCTTTTTTAACTCTGGTACAGCTATGATCGGAAAAGTATTAATAACAATATCCGGTTTCTCTGCTTGTAAAAGTAATTTCAAACGTTTTCTTCCAAAGTTCGCATACCAAGATGCTATTTTTTTATCATAAATTTTTTCTACGCCATAATAAAACAAACGGTATAATTCTTTTCCTATTGTATAACTTTTTAAATATAAATATTTTGTAATATCGGTTATAACTGGATGTGATTCTCCGAACAAATCGCATACAATTACATCTTTAATTCCTTTTTGGCGAAATGTTTGTTCTAATGTTTTCGCTACTTGCACATGACCATTACCGTAATGTGCAGTTAATATTAAAACCTTGGGGTTTTTTATCAAACAAATCCACTCCTAGCTTATTGTTTCTCCATATTGCATATACGACAATAGGAAAAACATTTTCCTTAAAAATTACATAAACAGATTCTAATACTTCTCTTTCAGCTATGTACCTGTCGTGGATATGCAAAGCATATAAGATTGACCCCTTAATCCTATCTGTGCTCATATCTTTACATTATACTTTCCTATAAGAGCTTTCGCAATAACTTACAAATGTTCTCTATTCCATGATACTCACTCTTTTACTTCTTAATTCTTTTTACTATTTTGATTTCCCTTTACAATTATGTAAATTTCTCCACTTAATCCTTACAAAAATATGGATATTCTATTTTTAGTATACTCTTTTCTATATACATACTCTAGGTTTTATTGTAAAGAAAGCAAAAAGCCTAATCCAATATTTGGATTAGACTACTTGTAAAATATGTCTTGCTTGCTCTACATTTTTTTCAGTAGGTGGTTCTACATTCGCGAGTGGATACTTATGCCCAAGTGCCTCCCATTTATATACACCAAGCTTATGATATGGTAGCACTTCAACCTTCTGAACATTAGACAGGCTTTGAATAAAGCTAGATAATTTTTGTAGATCCTCTTCATTATCCGTAACACCAGGAACTAATACGTGTCTTACCCAAATTGGTTTATTTTTATCCGATAAATAACGAGCAAATTGTAAAATATGTTCATTTGGTTTCCCTGTTAATTTACGGTGTTTCTTTGAATCAATATGTTTCAAATCCAATAAAACTAAATCTGTGTAATCCATTAAAATATCTAGCTTATTTTGGAATTCTGGTTCTTCAGAATAACAACCACCCGAAGAATCAATTGTTGTATGAATTCCAACTTCCTTACATTTCTTAAATAATTCAATTAAGAAATCTAGCTGTAATAATGGTTCACCACCACTAACTGTTATACCGCCTCCAGAAGCTTCAATAAAAGGAAGGTAACATGTCACATCCTGCATTACTTCTTCAACTGTTATTTCTTTTCCTTTACCGATCTCCCACGTATCAGCATTATGACAGTATTGACAACGCAATAAACACCCTTGTGTAAATATGACATAACGAATTCCTGGGCCATCAACAGTACCACAAGACTCTACAGAATGAATTCTTCCTTTTATCATGTTACTTCCTCCTTTATTGAAGCAGCCCCCCTCTGCTATTTATAAAAAGCAGAGGGACACTTTTTCACTTACATACTTTCATGCATTGTACGATTAATTACATCGATTTGTTGTTCACGAGTTAATTTAATAAAGTTTACAGCGTAACCAGATACGCGAATTGTTAATTGTGGATATTTCTCAGGATGTTCCATCGCATCCATTAATGTTTCACGATTAAATACGTTAATATTTAAGTGATGGCCTTCTTTTACTGCATAACCATCAAGCATTGATACTAAGTTACGTACTTGTACATCATCTTCTTTACCAAGTGCTTTTGGAATAATAGAGAATGTATTAGAAATACCATCTTGTGCATCTTCATATGGTAATTTAGCTACAGATAATAATGAAGCTAATGCACCTTTTGTATCACGACCATGCATTGGGTTCGCACCTGGTGCAAATGGTTCTCCAGTACGGCGACCATCTGGAGTGTTACCAGTTTTCTTACCGTATACAACGTTAGATGTGATTGTTAAGATCGACATTGTATGAACAGAATTTCTGTATGTTTTATGTTTACGAAGTTTATTCATAAATGTTTTTACAAGATTTACAGCAATTTCATCTACACGGTCATCATTGTTACCGTATTTAGGGAAATCTCCTTCGATTTCAAAGTCAACTGCAATTCCGTTTTCATCACGAATTGGTTTTACTTTTGCGTGTTTAATTGCACTTAAAGAGTCTGCTACTACAGATAGACCCGCGATACCTGTTGCCATTGTACGAAGAACATTTGTATCATGCAGTGCCATTTCAATACGTTCGTAGCTATATTTATCATGCATGTAATGAATAACATTTAATGTGTTTAAATATAGACCTGCTAACCATTCCATTGTCATATCAAACTTACGCATAACTTCTTCATAATCTAATACTTCAGAAGTAATCGGTGCGTACTCAGGACCAACTTGTGCTTTAGATTTTTCATCTTTACCACCGTTAATCGCATATAGTAATGCTTTTGCTAAGTTTGCACGTGCGCCGAAGAACTGCATTTGTTTACCAATTCTCATTGCAGATACACAACAAGCAATTCCGTAGTCATCGCCGTAGTCAGCACGCATAATGTCATCATTTTCATATTGAATTGCTGATGTTTTAATAGACATTTTCGCACAGTAGTTTTTAAAGTTCTGCGGTAATTGTTTAGACCAAAGAACTGTTAAGTTTGGTTCTGGAGCTGGTCCTAAATTATCTAATGTATGCAAGAAACGGAATGAGTTCTTTGTTACTAATGGACGACCATCTAATGCTATACCACCGATAGACTCAGTTACCCAAGTTGGGTCACCAGAGAATAATTCATTATAATCAGGTGTTCTTGCAAATTTCACAAGACGTAATTTCATAATGAAGTGATCCACAATTTCTTGTACTTCTTCTTCTGTTAAAGTACCATTTGCTAAATCTCTTTCAATATAAATATCTAAGAATGTAGAAGTACGTCCAAGACTCATTGCAGCTCCATTTTGCTCTTTAATCGCTGCTAGATATGCAAAGTATAACCATTGGAATGCTTCTTGTGTATTTGTTGCAGGCTTAGAAATATCAAAGCCATGAGAAGCAGCCATTTGTTTTAACTCTTGAAGTGCACGCATTTGCTCAGATAACTCTTCGCGTAAACGCATTGTATCTTCACTCATTACACCGCCAGTTAAATTCAAATCAGCTTTTTTCACTTCAATTAAATGATCAATACCATATAATGCTACGCGTCGGTAGTCACCGATAATACGTCCACGTCCGTATGCATCTGGAAGGCCAGTAATTACACCTGATTTACGAGCCGCTTTCATTTCTGGTGTGTATGCATCAAATACACCTTGATTATGCGTTTTTCTCCAGTCTCTGAAAATACGACTAAGTTCTTTATCCATTTCGTATCCATAAGATTCACAAGCTTGTTCCGCCATACGAATACCACCATATGGTTGTAAAGAACGTTTAAATGGTTTTTCGGTTTGGAAACCGACTACTTTTTCAATATCTTTATTTAAATATCCTGGTTCATGTGATGTAATAGAAGAAACAATTTTTGTATCCATATCAAGAACGCCACCGTTTTCACGTTCTTTCGTTGTTAAATCCATTACTTGATCCCAAAGTTGTTTCGTTGCTTCAGTTGCTCCCGCTAAGAAAGATTCGTCTCCTTCGAAAACGTTTACATTATTTAAAATGAAATCGCGAACATCAATCTCTGCTTTCCATTTTTCACCTTTAAAGTTTTCCCATGCGTTTTTAACATTTTCTAATACTTGAGTCATCCTAATCTCCTCCATTTTTGATTAGTACAGGACTAAGATTTTTTATATAACAGCTTACACACTTAGAATACTACTTTTTTGCTAAAGTGAACGAAATAGTTGTGACATGTTTGTGAAATGTTGAGCAAACTACTATATACATAGTGTTAACTTCACTTAAAACTCTTTATAATTAACCCTTTCCTTAATTGTATTTTTTTGGTATCCTTATATACGAGTCCTATTTTGTAATATAAGAACAATACCCATTGTAGAGCTGTAATACTCTTATCTCCTAATCTGTTATAGTTTTTATAACAGAACAAAAAAAGTGTACATATGTTGTACACTTTTTTTGTTACTACTCTAAAACATCTCTTTTTCTATTCCCATCATAGAATCCACCACGGCTACCTTCTAATACAATTAATTGCTCTAATCCTTCTATATGATCACCTATAATTCGCAAGACAGCTGGAGGATGACCTATTTTTGCAAAATGTTCACTGGGACGAATGCGGTTCATCTTATCGACCTCTACACGACTTACACACGCAATTTCGAATCCTGAAAGAATAGCTTTCACTTGCGCTACGCAAGGTGACAATAAAGACCTATACCCAATTGATTTCAAACACTTTTGGCTAAACGCATTAGGTACAGCGATAAGAGATCCTACTCCTAAATCTTTTCTATCACAAGCTAAATTTAATGCATATTTAAATGCAGTTACAAGATGAAGTGGTACTCTTAAATCTAAATAATGATTTAGATCATTTAATGCGACATCCATTCCATCTGCAATAGCTTTTGCAAATGGATATAGCTCACTAGCTGGAATAACAAAATCACCGTCTATAAATAATACAATTTCTCCTTTGGCGAAATAAGTTCCAAGTGAACGCCCCACATCGTTGCCAAGTGCTTCTTTATATACAATTGTTGTTGCTCCCTTGTCTTTTGCAATCGTTGCTGTTTTATCAGACGAACCATTTACAACAACGATAATTTCAAAAGGTTCAATTTTGCGAAGCTCTTCGATAACATTTCCAATTGTTTTCTCTTCATCTTGTACAGGAATAATGACCGATAATTGTTTTCCTTTATACAACTTAGATGTAACGCCCCATCCTTGATAAAAATCTTCGAAACTTAAAGTATGATAGACACACTCTCTTTTCCTATTTCCATCATAATACCCTCCGCGCTCATCACTGCCTACTATTCGCTCCGCTACAGCTTCTATATGATCACCTATCATCCGTTTTTCAGATTGAGAAAGACCCGTGCCATACGCAGCATGCTCGGCCGGCCGAAATTTATTCGGTGTAATAACGTCAATTGCACAATGACGACTAATTCTCCATTTGCTTTGTACTAGGCGTAAATGAGCGACAATAGGATTAACGAAACATTCATATCCAATGCTTTGAACAACTTCTTTCGTCAATGCATGCGGTACAGCTAATAAAGAATCAATCTTTAATTCTTCGCGCTCTAATATTGCATTTAATATTTGGCGCCATACTGTCACGGCGTGCGGTTTTTGTTTCTTTAAAAATAATGCGTCCAAATTATTTAAAACGATGTCGGCCTGATCATGTAAAATCGGATTCAGGAATAATTGTAATTTTGAAGTTTGAATAGCAAAATCTCCATCTATAAATAGTAATACGTCACCTATCGCGTGTTTTGCGCCAATCGCGCGGCCAACATCGTTCCCTAGTAGCTCTGTATGCTTGATTACTTTACACCCTAAACGATCAGCAACCTCTTCTGTACCATCGTTACAACCGTTTGCTACTACAATAATCTCTATTGGATTTAATCCTTTTGCCGATTGGATAACATCTGAAATCGTTTCAGCTTCATTACATACAGGTATAATGACCGATAGTGACTTAGCCATTATTTTCTTCACGGAACCACTTAATAGTTTCTTTCAATCCTTCTTCCCATGTTACTTCTGCTTGAAACTGAACAAGTTCTCTTAATTTCGCAACATCTGGTCTTCTATTTGGAATTTCTTCAAAACCATGTGGGTACACCTCTTCAAAAGGAACTTGGACAATCTTTGAAGAAGATTTCGTTAGCTTTTTAATTACTTCTGCTACTTCTTTTATACTCTTTTCATTGTCAGAACCTATATTAATAATTTCACCATTTACCTTCTCATCCATTGCTCGAATCGTTGCCTCTACCGCATCACTTACATACGTGAAGCAACGTGTCTGCTTTCCATCTCCATATACGAGAATGTCTTCTCCTTGCAAAGCTGCACGGATAAATCGTGGGATTACCCCTGCATACGGACCATCTTTCGCTCTTGGACCATAAATATTAAAATAACGAACAATCGTGACAGGTAAACCTTCTAATGCGTAGCCTAAACATAATGTTTCTTCTAATGTTTTACAAATTGCATAACTCCAACGTATTTTTGAAGTTGCCCCGTATAATCGATCCCCCTCTTCAGAGAAGGGTGGCTTTGCCTTACCATATACTTCTGAAGTAGAAGCAAAGACTACTTTCTTCTTTTCTTTTAGCGCTGCTTGTAAAATGTTTCTCGTTCCATCAAAATTCGTTTCAATAAGCTCTATACTCTTTTCCATTGTCGTTTTCACACCTAAAATTGCCGCTAAATGAAAAACTACATCATGTTGATTTACTAATTCATAAATAGAATTTTTATCTAAAACACTTATTGGAATAACCCGAATTTCTTTCATTAACTCATCATGATATTTATTTTTCCCTTTATAGAAGTTATCAACAATCGTAACCCTATAGCCTCTTTTCACCAGCTCTTCAGCTAAATGTGATCCAATAAATCCTGCTCCACCTGTAATTAAACATTTCTTACTCATACACTCACCTTCTTTATAATTCCACGCGTATCTATTACTCGCTTCATTCCTTTAAAAAGCTTCCAATCGATATTAGAGTGATCAGTTAAAATTAAAATACAACCCGCTTGTTTAACGACTTGTTCATCCAAAGAAACAGATTGGTACACCTTATCTCCAAATTTTGCAGAAGAAATATATGGATCGTGATATTCTATCTCATATCCTTCTTTTATTAACAATTCGATAATTGGCAACGCTGGTGATTCTCTTAAGTCATTTACATCTTTCTTATACGCAATTCCTACAATTAAAACTGATGCAGGCGATTGCACCATGCCTTTTACTTTCTTAACTATTTTCTCTGGCATTTCTTCATTAATCACATGTGCTGCTTCAATTAATTGACTAATTGTCCCATTCTTTTTTATCCTCCATTGGAAATATAAAGGATCTACTGGAATACAATGTCCTCCTATTCCTGGTCCTGGCCAATATGGGGTAAATCCAAACGGTTTTGTAGATGCAGCTTCAAGCGCCTCATAAAAATCAATTCCTAAACTTTCACATAGTGTGTTTAACTCATTTACTAAGGAAATATTGACTAGGCGCTGAATATTTTCAAATAACTTACACATTTCCGCTACTTTCGGAGAACTAACTGGAACAACTACATCAAATGTAGTGCTATACAACTCCTGAACTTTTTGTTTACACTTTTCTGTTTGTCCACTAATAACTTTTGGAATCGTTTGAACAGAATAGTGACTATTAGCCGGATCAATTCTCTCAGGGGAATATCCGATATAGAAATCTTCTCCTACCTTTTTACCTGTTTGAGAAATAATAGGAATGATAACTTCCTCGAGTGTACCTGGATATGTGGAGCTTTCAAAAATGAAGGTTTGTCCTTTTTGAAGATTTTGTTGTATATAATGTGAGGCTGAAATGAGGGCACTTAAGTCTGGTTCTCTTTGTTCATTAATCGGAGTCGGGACAGTAACAATAACATAATCACTATTTTGAAAATCAGCAATGCCTTGATCCGGTGTGTTCACTATTAATTTTTTTTTCACCAATAAACTTTGTAACTCTTTAGAAGAAACATCCGGAATATAGCTTTCTCCTTTTATAATTGATTCTATTTTTCTAATATCTTTATCTAACCCAAGTACTGTATGCCCTCTCTCTGCAAAATGGACTGCTAAAGGAAGGCCAACATACCCTAAGCCAATAATAGCTACTTTACTACTATTCATTTGTATTCTCTTCTTCCCTTCTCAATTGTTGAATGATATCTCTATCTCTATCTCCATCCGTAAAGCCACCGCGTTCGTCTGTACATTGTAATAAATACGCAATCGCCTCAATTTGATCACCGAAAATACGATCAAATGCTGAAATACGCCCATTTACAAATTCGTGTTGCTCTGGACGTACTCGATTTGTTTTTATAACATCTTCTAACTCTACTGCTGTAATAGAGAATCCTTCTAAAATAGCTTTCACCTGAGCTAATGGAGGAATCACAAGAGAATCATAACCAATTTTCTCTATTACCTTCTTATGAATGGCATGTGGTACTGCTGTTAGTGAGTTATTCCATAAATCTGGTCGTTTCGCTACCAAATTCAAAAAGTATTTTCCCATACTAATTGGATCTGCTGGATGAAATATATCTAATAAACACTGCAAATCATTTAATGCCACATCACTTCCACCTTCAATAGCACACAAAAATTGAACTAGTTTTTTTGCCGGAATAACAAAATCTCCATCAACGAATAAACAAATATCTGCTGTAGCATGCATGGCACCTATCGCTCGTGCTACATTGTGTCCAAGCGCCTTCGTAAATTCAACAACAATAACATTCTCTAGCTTTACTTGTTTAACAGTCTCAATATCTGCTCCATTCACAACAACAATAATTTCGTCTACCCCTGCTTTTTTTACTTCTTGTATAACAGATCTTATAGTCATTTTTTCTTCTGACACTGGTATAATCGCACTATATTTCGCTTTTTCCTTCTTTAATACAACTGGTTTATATTTCCCTATAAACTCTCTATCTCTGTTCCCCTCCGAAAAACTACCGCGTTTACCATATGTTTCGATTACGTATTGTAAAGCACGTAAATGATCGCCCATAATACGGCTAGTCGCTTTCGGATAAGGTGAACCCGGTGATGTGCCCGTATGAACAGGACGAACTTTATTTGTGTAAATGACATCAACTGAAGCCATATCAGAAATATTTACTCCTCTAGACATCGCCATTGCTTGAAATAATGCTGGATCTGCTAAATTCCACCACCCCAGTTTTTCAATCACTTCACGACTTATCGCATGTGGTATTGCAATTAAAGATCCTACAACAAACTCTTTCTTGTTCAAATAACGATTTAACATATATTTTCCAACCGTCGTATAATGCGGTCTCATCTTCAAATAAACGGACCATGTTAAATTATTTAAAACAATCTCATGTCCTTGCTGTATTCCTTTAATAAAATTGTATAATTCTTCACTTTTCATAACGATATCACCATCTAAAAATAAAACAATTTCACCTTTTGCTTCTCTAGCACCAATTGCCCGTCCCACATCATTACCAAGGGAATATCTATAATAAATCACACGGCAATTATGCTGTAATGCTATTTCTTTCGTACCATCTGTCGATCCATTATCTACTATGATAATTTCATATGGTTCCAACTTTCTCACTTCTACTAAAACTTTTGATAAAGTACTTGCTTCATTATGCACTGGAATAACAACTGACACTCTCATACTTGTATCACTCTTACCCTTCCAAGCGAACATAAGCAATAATAGGAATACGTACAACTACATCTTCTGGTGGTCCATAAGAAGGAGAAGTACGTACAATTACTGCCCCATCTGTCACAGATAAAAGAACTCCTGCAATGATTTCTACAGCTGTCACAACTTGCACTAGTTCACCAACATGGTTACGTAATTCATCAGTAAATAACATATATAACTCTCCTTTCTTACACTTCTTTAATTGATATAATACTTGTAAATGGTAATAAAACTTCTGTTCCTATTCCTTCTTGCAATGTTAAGAAATCATCACCAACTGCTACAATCACACCAGTTAACTGTCCAACTGTCACAGTAATTTCTACGTTTTTACCCAAATATTGCTCTGCAATTTCTTTAAAAGGTGATGTATTACATTCTTTTAAAATGTTACAAATAATAGATTGGAATCTACTTGATTCAATAACTTCTTCCGTAGCTTGCTTAGAGTTTCTTTGAATAAATCTCGCGAAGTTTTGTGAAAATAAAAGTCTCTCCACAGCAGGCAATAACTTATTATCTAAAAAATAATCTAATTGTCTATTAAACAATCTCGATAGCTTTTTCCAATATTTACCGAACAAACACATACACTTCTCCTCCTAGTATTTTTAAAGTATAAAAAATACATCTATACATCTTAATGTATACAAAGCAGACTTTTTTGTGATAGGTAAGACATACATTTTTCAAAGAAACAATCTTTTTTAATCACATAAAAAAGATAGATGGTATCCCATCTATCTTTATATATATTTTAATTTTTAATTGTAACAATGGCAGCTGCACTATAATAAACCGCTCGTGGTAATTCAGCCTGTTCACTTATAGAAGCTGTAACAAGTGAACCACCACTTGCCGAGAAATACTTAACAGCTTCTAAAGGAATACCATCTTCTTTTACATCAATATGCGTTCCATCTCGCCAATCTATTTTCTGCATTGTTGCTGAAAGGTCCCCAGTCACTTTACCAAATTCTTTACCATCCACCCCTAAAAAGATCCATTCCCACTTTGTTAAACTTAGTACTTGTTTCAACTCTCCAATTTTCTTTCCATCTATATTAGAAAAAGTATAGAAATTGCGTACTCCCTTCTCCTTTTGAACACGCAACAACCTTTCTCCCGAGTGATTATATAAATAAAATTGTTGCTTATGTAGTCCCTTAAAAAGAAAAGAAAGTACAGCTTGCCATACACGTTGAATAACCAAATCATACTCTTCTTTTAAAAATCCTACTGCACTGCCATCTAATCCAAAGTACGTTATTACTTGAAATACTCCTACCTCTTTGCGAACAACAAATTTTTTTTGCTCAAATAATTCAGAAGTCTCTATATGATTATTTTCCTGTTTAAGCATTTTTGACCTTCGTTTTTCCATAAAACTATATATTAATAATCCAAATGCTGGTAGTACAACACTTATTAATTTCAAATTTTCTTTCTCCGAAGTGAATAGCATCCCTTTTTTATATTCCATCACTAATACAATTGCGACGATAATCCATACAATGACAGATGCAAAAAATATGCGTTTTGCATTACGTGCGTGATGCTTATGTATACTCATATCCCTCCCCCTTTTCCATTTATCCCGCTATTCGCCGGGCAGTAAGATCCCCACTGATTAAAGTTTCACTTTATTTCATTATCCCATTGCCCCTACACTTCCTCAATAAAAAAAGACTATCCAATAGGATAGCCTCTTATACTTCAATATTTCGCAACATCGTATAAATGTCGTTATTCACTTTACCAAACGATTTAATATTATTTTGAATGTTAGATAATAAAACGACATACACACTTCCGTTTTTGCTAAATCCATTTAAACAATTCCATCCTGGCATTACACCGTGATTCGAATAACTTCCCGGGTCTACATACCAACCAAATCCGTAATCCTTTTTCACAGCCGTAAACATTTGATCATAACTCTCTTTTGAAATCAGCTTTCCAGAGAAGAGTGCTTCATTAAATAAATATAAATCATGTGCACTTGTATATATATCACCACAACCATATAGTTGTGACATACTTGGAATATTAGGTGTTGTCATATTGTTATTTACTATTTTATAACCTGTCGATGGAAACCTTGTTTGCTCTAGCCCTTTGCCGAAACCAGACTGCTTCATACCCGCAGTAGCAAAAATATGTTGTTTAATATATTCTTCTAACGGTTGTCCACTTACCTTCTCAGCGATGTAGGCGAGTATCGAATAGTTCGAATCGGAATATTTCCATTTCTCTCCTGGACTCCCTACACGCTTTTGCTTTCCTATTCTTTTTATCAATTCTTCATGAGAAATATCCTCTGTTCCCTGCTCATACTCTGGAATTCCTGAAGTATGTGTTAGTAAATGTTTTAACTGAATACCATTACCTTGAGGGAAATCAGGAATATACTTTGCAACCGTATCCTCTACGTTTAATTTATTTTGATCCTTTAATTGCATAATAGCAGTCGCTACAAATGCCTTTGAAATAGAACCAATATAAAAAGTTGTCTCTGAATTATTCGGTACTTGTTTCTCTTTGTTCGCCATACCGTATCCTTTATTCAAAAGAACTTTTCCGTTCTTCACAATAACAGCTGTCCCGCTAAATCCTGCGTTTTGTAAATATTGATCTAATTGAGCGTTTTCATTAATTTCTTGAGGTGGTCCCTCAGCAGGCTTTTCCACAGCTTGTACTTGCTCTACTTGTTCTTCCTGCTCTTTTTGTTTTTGTGCTTCTTGCTTCTTTTTTTCTTCTTCTTTCTTTTTTAGCTCTTCTTGTTTTTTCATTTCTGCTGCCGCTTTTAAAGTTTCCTCTTTCTTATTATGCGTAACAATTTTTGTATACATGAAATATACAAGCGAAAATAGTAGAACAAGAATGATTGTTCTTTTTATGTATACAATCGGCCGACGTGATTTCCCATTAACATTATTTTTTTCTTGATCCATGATTGCCCTTTTCCCCTTATTTACCGATAATTTACTTTAAATCTTTTCCCTATATTATGGATAATCTATTCTATAACATCACTACTTTATCACGCACTGCACATATTACCAACCTATATGTATAAAAAAGAAAAAGAAAATTTACAAAAGTAAGATTCCCGTTAAATTGTTAACATAAAAAGAGGATATCCTCTAAAAAAATTGATGTTATCAATCTTTTGGGATATCCTCTTATCTCATTATTTATACGTGTTTTTTCATATCATCGGCAACAGATTCAACATTTGTACCTACGATAACTTGGACACTCGTGTTACTTAATTTCATAACACCTTTTGCACCAGCACGTTTTAATGCTGCTTCGTTTACTTGACCAGCATCTTTCACTTGTAAGCGTAGACGTGTTGCACAGTTATCAATAACTGTTAAGTTCTCTTTTCCACCTAAAGCTGCTACGTAAGTTTCACCAATTGAACCTGCAACTGGCGCATCATCCTCTTCAGCTAACTCATCGTCATCTTCACGACCAGGAGTTTTTAGGTCGAATTTCTTAATTAAGAAGTAGAATACTACAAAGTAAATTACTGCGTAAATTAAACCGATTCCCGCTAGCAATACTGGTTTTGTTGCAATACCGAAGTTTAAGAAGTAATCAATTGCACCGGCACTAAATGTGAAACCATCGTGAATGCCAAGTGATGTTGTTACAAATAAAGAAATACCTGTTAACACAGCATGAATACCGTATAATACTGGTGATAAGAACATGAATGAGAATTCAATTGGTTCTGTAATACCAGTTAAGAATGAAGTTAATGCTAGACCACCTAACATACCTGTAACCATTTTACGTTTTTCTGGCTTAGCCGCCGCAATCATTGCGAAACATGCTGCTGGTAAACCGAACATCATAACTGGGAAGAAACCAGTCATAAACATACCTGCTGTTTTATCCCCTGCAAGGAAGCGAGCAATATCACCATTTACAACATTACCTGCTGCATTTGTAAAGTCACCAAATACGAACCAGAAGTATGTGTTCATTACGTGGTGTAAACCAATTGGAATTAATAGACGGTTTAATAAACCAAATAGACCTGAACCAACTGCACCTAAATTAACAATTCCATGAGCTAATGCATCGATGCCATTTTGAATTGCTGGCCAAATTTGAGCGAATAGAATTCCTAATATTAGCATCACAACCGATGTAACAATCGGAACGAAACGTTTTCCAGCAAAGAAACCTAACCATTCTGGAAGTTTAATCTTATGGAATTTATTATAAAGGAATCCTGCTATAACGCCGACAATAATACCACCTAAAACTTTCATATCCACTTTAGTCGATAATTCGGCGGCCTTAGATACTTGTGTCATTGTATCTGCCAGCTTAGATGGATCTACATTTGCGCTATTGCCTATTAAATCTTGAACTTTACCTAATTTATCTTGTAATTCTACAGTAGAATATCCCTTACTAAGTGCATCAATACTGTTTTTCATAACCAGATAACCAATTGCACCTGCAAGACCTGCTGCACCACTACCATCAACTGAAAGACCGATTGCAATACCAATTGCAAAAATAAGTGCTAAATTATCAAAAACCGCTGCGCCGGCCTGTGCCATAACAGGAATATCAAATACATCCGGTTGCCCTAAACGAAGCAATAATCCTGCTGCTGGTAGTACGGCGATTGGAAGCATTAACGCTTTACCAATACGTTGTAAAAACTGCAACATTTTAATTCCCCCTATCAAATTTATGAAATCGTTATCATTATAAGTACGCTTTAGAAAACGCTTTCTATTTACATAACCATAATAACATATAGTTGTATAGATGTGTAGTTTTTATTTTTGAATTTTATATGGATAAATCTCCTATTTCCAAACTGTTATATAAAAGGAAAATTCTCCTTTTTTAATATAGAATACTCGAAACGAAATACCTACTATAGAACATGTAACTTTCGTTTTATCATTCCACCTTTTCATGTTATTATTTATTTCCGAGCATATCGGGAAAAGTAAACGTAGTTAATTCGAAATAGGAGCGTTGGTACTATGCAGTGCATTGAAACAAACAACTTACAACAGTTGTTAGAACAAGTAAAACCATATACAAAAAAAGGAAATCTTGCTACTTATATCCCCGAACTAGGAAATGCAAATCCAGATGATTTAGGGATTGCCATTTTCCATAAAGAAACAGAATACATCCATGCTGGCAACTCACAAACACTATTTACTCTTCAAAGTATTTCAAAAGTAATTACACTTGCACTTGCCCTTTTAGATCGTGGTGAAGAATATGTATTTTCTAAAGTTGGAATGGAACCAACTGGTGATCCATTTAATTCTATTATTAAGTTAGAAACGACAAGTCCTTCTAAGCCACTTAATCCAATGATTAATGCAGGGGCACTAGCCATTACAAGCATGTTAACAGGAAAAGATAATGAAGAAAAAATGGAGCGTATCCTTCATTTTGTACGTGAAATAACAGATAATCCTACTATTAATTATTCTTCTAAAGTTGCCAATTCAGAATTAGAGACAGCTTACTTAAACCGTTCACTTTGTTACTATATGAAACAAAACGGAATTATCGATTGTGATATCGAAGAACTTATGGATTTATACACTCGTCAATGTGCAGTTGAAGTAAACTGTATCGATTTAGCACGTATTGGCTTAATTTTTGCGATGGATGGCTATGATCCATATAAGAAAAAACAAATTATCCCTAAACATATTACAAAAATCTGTAAAACATTTATGGTTACATGCGGTATGTATAACGAGTCTGGTGAATTTGCGATTCGTGTTGGTATTCCAGCAAAAAGTGGCGTAGCTGGTGGCATTTTCGGCTGCGTAAAAGGAGAAATGGGAATTGGTATTTTCGGACCGGCTTTAGATGCAAACGGAAATAGTATCGCTGGTTTTAAAATACTTGAACTTCTTTCTGCTCAAGAAGGTTGGAGCATTTTTTAATTCAGAGTTATCCTGCTATACTAGCGGGATTTTTTTATTGCATAAAAACCTCAACTTTATCAGCTATCCATACCCTTACAAAAACCGTACTGAAAGTTTCTCTATATCATGCATATTTGCTCCCCCCTACTGAATAATATAGTACAACCTAGCGCTATATGTGGAGGTGTGAAAGATGAAACTAATATTTCAAATGGAAAAACAGCCTGTTCTTGAAAAAACAATTCTTCTTTTTATATTGAGTATTGTAGAAAGCTTGAAGTTAAAAGTTGTTTCACTCGATGAAGCTCACCGATACATATTCAATTTAGAAGTGCTTGAACTATTAATGGATCGGAACATCGATGATCAAGTACTTGAACTTATTCATTTCGGAATGGGACTTGAAGACATTCATCATGTACTTCCTGAAGAACTGGAGCATACTATCGAAGAATTAAAGTGGCTTTGCATTCAAGTGTTAAGTGAATACAGTATGCATGAAGAATCGGAACAATTAATTGAAGATATACGTTGAAAAAGCACCTATGTAGGTGCTTTTAATGTTTTTTCAAACTATTTTTATACGTTTCAATATTTACTGGTAGTTCTTCCTCTTCTAAAGTATGTTCATTTACATCTTTATGAATGAACGCACCTTTAGGCGGTTGATGGTCATGCCCTTTTTTCTTATGATCAAATGCTTTTCCGCGTCCCATACGAATCCCCCTTTCTTTAAAAGAAATCCGTATTAGTATGGGGAAAAGTACGTCGACATATGCAATCCTTTGCCGTATTTCCAAGGAAATACTCGAACATTGTTTTCTGTTCTCCTTACAACAACTGATCGATCCCAATAAGAATTAATAGCACGCCCGCAATAACAGTAGCCCATTTCCCTAAGTATTCTGCTAAAAATCGTTTTCCTACATAAGCAAAACCACTAATACAAATAAAACTAAACACCCCAGAAATAGTTGCTGTAAGCCACAGATTCAAGTTTGTTACCCCCGCGTCAAATCCACCTGCAATATTATTAATAGACAACGCAACCCCTAAAACAATTGCTTCTGAAAAACTAATTGTTTTAGAACCATCAAAATCTGCTTTTTCTGGATCACGTAAAATTCCCATAAGTACATTACCATCTTTAGAACCTACAGTATTTCTTTGCCCCAAGAAAGGCTGGCACAAAATAAACACACCGATTATACCTAAAACGATTGCTCCAATTAGGTTTGCAGTAAACTCTGAAATAAATAACGCTATCCAGTTCCCAAAAAAGCCAGCTAATAAAGTAAATAAAAAACCAAAAAATGCGATGATAAAATTGTTAAGCCACGAAATTCGAATTTTACGAATGCCATATGCAATCCCAACACCTGCATTATCTAAATTAGAAGCAATACCGATTAAAAAAATTGAAAATAGACCTGCCGTACTCATAAATAGCCACCCCTTTTTCTCACTTTTCAATGCATATTATGAAAATGTTGAGCAACTGTGCCTGTCTGTTTCATATACATGTAAGAAATGCTCAACATTTTTTCAACAATAAAAAAGGAGTGCCTTCACTATGCCTAAAGAAAACCCAAATGAGCGGCTTAGTACATTAATAAAAAAACTTTTAAAAGAACGTGCCTTATCCATGCGTCAATTAGGAATGCATACAAATATTGATCCCGCAACAATCTCAAGAATTATGAATGGTAAACAACCGCCAAAACAAAAACATCTACAAAAATTTGCAGAGTGTTTGCAAGTTCCACCCCAATTGTTATTTGATGAAATGTATCCTGATTCTCCTCACATTAATAAAGAAAAGACGGATATGTACACATCTCTTGATACAATTCAGCAAACGCTACAATCCTCTAACTTATTCGATTTCGACTATACAACAACTCGCGTAAAACAAGAACTTGAAAACTATGAACGCTATGCTCAGACAACAGAAGGTGAAAAACGTATTCATGAAAGTTTCGCGAGTAAATTAGAACAAATTGATAGCGCTGGTCCTTTTATTGAACAATTAACCGATATGTATCAACAATTTTGCAATGAAACTATCTCAAAAGAAGAGCGTGCAGTTCTTGGAGGCGCATTACTGTATTTCATTTTATCGACAGATATTATTCCCGACTATCTCTTTCCAATTGGCTATTTAGATGATGCAATTGCTGTTGAATTAGCGAAAGAAAAATTAATCGAACTAAAACGAAAAACATAGAAAAATAAAGAACTATTTCAGTTGTTTCTGTTCAACTCTGAAATAGTTCACTAAAAAGTCGTACAAGTATACATACCTGTACGATTTCAACACACTAATCTATTTTTTCGTGTGACACCATTCATATATAAATGCTGTTATTACTTTTGTAAATTCAATTAACTGTTCTACTTCAACTTTCTCATTTATTGAATGAGCTTCTTCTAATGTACCTGGTCCGTAAATAACAGCTGGAATATGAAATTCACTAAACCAACCACCATCCGTTACCGTTGCAGACATATCTAAAATTGCATTTTTAGATAGAATTGATTCGTGTACTGAGCTAAGAGTTTTTACTGCTGCATGTTCACTATCTACTTCTAAAGAAGGGAAAATTTCGCCACGATCCACAATCATTGATTCTCCGCCCCACTTAAATTGTGGTGGATTTTCACTTAACCATGGATCAGCAGCCGCTACTTTCTCAATATACTCTTCAATTTCTTTTATTATTTGTTCATGTGTTTCATTCGGATAGAAGTGCACCGTTATCCATAACCGGCACTCATCCGCAATAAACGCTGCATGCCGTCCGCCTTCAATAACAGCTGGGTTAATTGTTGTTGTTCCAGATGGATAACCTTCATATGTTTTCATAACTGCCCAATGACGCTCTAATTCTTGTAAACTTTGCACAATTTTCATCATTTTTTCAATCGCACTCGCTCCGAATAAACGTCCTCCAGCATGAATCATTTGCCTGCGTGTTGCATCATGAAACGTCTGGGGGCTTTTCACAGTAATCCATCCAGTAATTACGCCGCCCTGTCCTTGCATATGTAAATCACTTGTATCCACTACGACTGCAAAATCAGCATCATAACCTCTTTTGCAGCATTGAAGTGTACCTGCTTCTCCAACTTCTTCCCCAATTACTGATTGAAAGATTAAATCTCCAGGTAATTCAATGCCAGCTTCTTGTAAAAGTTGAATAGCAAATAGTGCTCCAGCCAGTCCTCCTTTCATATCCGCCGCACCACGTCCAACTAACCAACCATCTTTTATAAATGGCTCAAACGGATTGGTTTCCCACGCTTCATCTGCTGATACTTCAGCTACATCCACATGTCCATTAATAATAAGACTTTTATGTGTGTCACTTTCTAGCCCTTTTCTTACCCCAACAACGTTCGGGTCATTCGGATATACATCCCATTTATCAACACTAAAATTTCGTTTTCTTAGAAAACCTGCAACAAATTCTTGCGCCTCATTTGTGTTTCTCGCCGGCGGTGCTGGTGTTTCAAAACGAATTAAAGTCTTTGTAAGCTCTAGTAACTCATCTTTTCGTAAATCAATCTGTTCTAATAGCTGTGAAACTTCTTGATTCATCGCTAATTCCCCTTTGCATACATAGTATGTTTCCAGCTTTATTGTCACAAAAAAAGAGACTGTTTACAATTTTACAGTCTCTTTTTTTAGCATAAGTTTCTAATATATTTACAAACTTTCTGCCTCTGTTGTATTCGTTTTTTCAATATGTTCTACCTTACGTGCCTTATTTCTTGTCGCACGGTAAAACAGTAAACAAACAATCATAAATGGAATACCACAATATAATGCCATTCTTTGTTCTGGAATAAAAGCCATACCAACAATTACTGTTACATTTAATACTAACGCAAGCAGTGGTACGAATGGATACAGCGGTGTTTTAAATTTCAAGTCCTTTACATCCCCGCCCTGCTTAATGTATGACCTTCTAGCCAATAAGTTAGATAGAGCGATAGATGCCCAAACTAATATTGCCCCGAACCCGGCAATAGAAAGTAGCCATAAATAAACTGTATCTTCCGCATAAATACCTGATAGTAATGAAAGGCAACCTACAATTGTACTTACAATCAATGCATAAATAGGAACACCATTTTTAGATAACTTACCGAAAATTGGACTAATCATTCCTTGATTAGACATAGACCATAGCATACGAGAAGTTGCATATAATCCTGAATTCGCAACGGATAGAACCGCTGTAATAATAACGAAATTTATAATATCGGCTGCATAAGGAATACCAATTTTATCAAATACAACTACGAATGGACTTTCTATCACTCCTGCTTGCTGCCAAGGGAATAAGCCTGCAAGAATGAAAATAGATAATACAAAGAACACAAGTATACGCCAAACTGTATTATTAATTGCCTTCGGAATCGTTTTCTCTGGATTTTCACTCTCTCCAGCTGCAATACCAACTAGTTCCGTTCCTTGGAAGGAAAAATTAACTGCAATCATCGTAATTAAAATGGCTGATAATCCATTTGGAAACAACCCACCATAATCAGTAAAGCTAGAGAACATCGGTGCTGGTTCATTTCCTTTCATATCTAGAAAACCAAACATTGCTGCCCCGCCTAAAATAATAAATGCAATGATTGTAATTACTTTAATACTTGCAAACCAAAATTCAACTTCTGCAAAACTTCTTGAAGATAACGCATTGATAGCAAAGAGAAGCACCGCAAACGCTACACACCAAATCCATGACGGTACATCAGGAAACCATCGTTTCATTAAAATACTAACTGCAATCAGTTCAATACCTATCGTAGCAGACCAGTTTAGCCATGACATCCAGCCGACTACATAACCCGCTGCAGGGGAAATGTGCTTTGTAGCATACGTTTGATAAGATCCTGCGTCAGGCATCGCAACAGCTAACTCTCCGAGACAGAGCATCGTTAAATACATAACAAATCCTCCAACAAGATACGCTACAATCGCTCCTCCAGGCCCAGCCTCATGGATTGTATACCCAGATCCTAAAAAAAGACCGGTACCAATAACTCCTCCAAGTGCAATCATAAATATGTGCCTGCTTTTCAATTCCCTTTTTAACCCTTGGTTTTGGTCCATCATATAATTCCCCCCTCTTCCCTTTGGAAACCCATTTCATGTAAGCGTTTTTAAAATTGTCCATAATAAGAATAATTATTGAAAAGAGCAAAATACATAGTATTAATCACTACCTGTTATTAAAAGATCATCCCTCACTGTTATTAATAACTTTTTATCAGCGATAGCTTGTCCTTCTACTACTTCTAATGATTCGATATATCCACTGATTCCTACTTTAATTTCTACTTTCTGTTTATCTATTGTTTCAATTAACGCTAATTTCTCCCACTCGTATACGTAAGAACTTTCCGTAACAAATAACTTCTCTACTTTCCCGTAACAAGGACTATACACGCCTTCTATAACCATCTTCACTTTATAAACTCCTCCTTCTTATTAATCGGTACTGAAACGTTGCATATCCCTCCTTTAGAGATTTCAACTATTATTTATGCAAAATGCGTACCAATCTCCAATTCCTATTTAAAATGAAGGTTTCTCAAAAAAAAATCTTCATAACCGCAAAATTTTTCTATCATTTGAGAAGTTTTAAAGGGAAAATAGCAAAAAAATTTTGCGATTTTATAAGAATTTTAATAAAATTATAAAAAGTCAGTCTTCATAGGGTGAAATGAGGAGAAGATAATCTATGCGTACAGAAGAAATTAATTTTAAACAGATCATTGAAATGAATATGCTATATGAAACTTTACTCAATGAGCTCGATATCGGGATTCATATTATTAATGAGGAAAGTAAAACGATTATCTATAACCGCAAAATGATGGAAATTGAATCAATGGAACGCTCAGATGTGCTATATAAAAGTCCTTTAGAAGTATTCGCATTTGAAGAAAATAAAAATAGTACTCTAATAGAGGCATTAAAATTAGGAAAAACAAACAAAAATATAAAACAAACGTATTTTAACAATAAAGGGCAAGAAATTACAACAATTAACAATACTTTCCCTATAATAGAAAACGGAAAAATTAAAGGCGCTATTGAAATTTCAACAGAGATTAGCCATTTCAAACAAACAATGAAAACGAACCTTTCTCGAAAACAAAATAATAAGTTTACCTTTGATCACATAATCGGTGATTCTAATGCTATTCAATCTGTCATTACAGAAGCAAAGAGAGTAATTCGTACATCCTCCTCCATACTTCTCGTAGGAGAAACAGGGACCGGTAAAGAACTATTTGCACAAAGTATCCATAATGAAAGTCAACGTTCAACAAAACCATTTATTTCACAAAACTGTGCCGCTATACCTGATACACTCATGGAAAGCTTATTATTTGGTACGAACCGAGGTGCATTTACAGGAGCTATCGATAAAGCTGGTTTATTTGAAGAAGCAAACGGAGGAACTTTGTTATTAGATGAGATCAACTCATTAAGTCCAGCACTTCAAGCGAAGTTACTGCGAGCTATACAAGAAAAAACAATACGAAGAATCGGAGGCACACAAGAAAAAGAAATTGATGTTCGTATTATAGCAACTATTAATGAAGATCCTCTTGAAGCTATTACACATAATCGATTACGGGAAGACTTATATTACCGATTAAGCGTCGTTACTTTATGTCTCCCGCCTTTACGTGAACGAAAAGAAGATATTCCTGATCTTGTGCAGCACTTTATCGAAAAGTACAACATTCAATTTGGACTTGGCGTAACGGATCTAGATGTACATGTAAGAGAATTCTTGTATGCATATGATTGGCCTGGAAACGTACGAGAATTGGAACATATCATTGAAGGTTCGATGAATTTAGTTGAAGATGAAAATATCATTACAGCGTTTCATCTTCCCACTCGCTTTCGTGAACAAATAAAAAAAGAATTCAATATGCAACCTTCCCTAACTAATAACGAGGATGATGCACCTAAAACGTTAAAGCACACAATAGAGACAATGGAGAAGAACTACATCAATCAAATTCTGACAGAGTATCACGGTAATATCTCACAGGCTGCAAAGTTTTTAGGATTAAGTAGGCAAAACTTACAATATCGAATTAAAAAATTGCATTTACACATATGAAATGAAACTTTAATCAAATGTAGGATGAATCCGCTTCCAAGCGCAAATAAAAATTGGTAAAATATGCCGAAATAAACATATAACATACTAGAAAGGAACGATATATATGAGTAATGATAACAAATTAAAGTTATTACAATACTTAGCCTTCTTCCCTACCCTTGTATGTATGATGTTACTAGTTGATATGAATGCTTATCCTTATGCAAAACTATTAGCAACAATTAGCGGCTCCTTTGCAGCTATTATGCTTGCTGCTTTTTGGAATTTGAAGATACGTATGAAGAAAGAAAAATCTTCTTAATGCCAAAACAATAAAAAAATCGAGCTTACACAGCTCGATTTTTTTATTGTTTATTAAAATTCAACATTCTCCAAATACAATCCACTCGCCTCAGCAAGGCAATTAATTTGATTACGTTGTTTTTCCTCTAAAATATTTGGGATTGCGTCCGCATCTAATTGTCCTAATCCAACTTCAATTAATGCTCCAACAATTTTTCGTACCATGTTATGAAGGAATCCGTTACCACTTACTCTAATTTGTACAAATCCTGCTTCTTCCATCACTTCAAGTGTATATACTTCTCGAACCATAGACTTTTTCTTTGATTTCGCATTTGAAAAAGCAGTAAAGTCATGTGAACCAACTAAATGTTTCGCAGCTTCTTTCATGCTTTTCACATTTAATTTTTTATTCACATGCATGCTGTATTTACGCATAAATGGATTTGTATGCTCTTCATTCCAAATTTTATAAAGATATGTTTTTGCTTTAGAATTGTAACGAGCATGGAAGCGTTCTTGTACTTCTTCTACATTCGTAATGCTAATATCGTTGGGTAAATATTGATTTAAATATTTTTTCACTTTATGTTCCACTAACTTCTCATCACTTTGAAAGTTAGCAACTTGATTCAAAGCATGTACACCCGCATCTGTTCTACTACAACCGATAATTTCAATTTCTTTTCCGATCATTTCAGATATGACACTCTCGATTTTTCCTTGAATTGTATTATCGTTATTACCGAGACGTTGCCATCCTTTAAAACGTGCACCATCGTACTGAATCGTTAATTTATAATTATTCATTTTACTCTCCTTCATAGAAAATATTCCCTCATATCGTGAGGGAATATGAATAAACTTTACTTTCTAACAAGCTTCACTACATTTTCTACATGGGCTGTATGTGGGAACATATCAACTGGTTGTACATATTCCACTTCATAACTCTTCATTAATGCTTGTACATCACGTGCTAATGAAGAAGGATTACAAGATACGTAAACAACTTGTTTTGGTTTCACTTTTAAAATTGTTTCCAGTAATTTATCATCGCAACCTGTACGAGGTGGATCGACAACAATTACATCTGGACGCCATCCTTCTTTTACCCATTTCGGTAACCATTGTTCAGCTTTACCTGCTTCATATTTCGTATTTGTAAATCCGTGACGCTTCGCATTTTTTCTTGCATCTTCAATCGCTTCTGGAATTACATCCATACCACGTACTTCCGCTGCATCATTTGCAAGCCAAAGACCGATTGTACCAACACCACAATAAGCATCTACAATTTTCTCATCGCCTGTTAAAGCAGCTGCTTTTTTCGCTTCATCGTATAAAACAACTGTTTGTTCTGGATTTAACTGGAAGAATGCACGTGCTGATAATTCAAATGATAAATCACCTAGTGTTTCTTGAATTACTTCTTTTCCAGCTAATTTAAATGTTTTATCACCGAAAATAACAGATGTTTTACGCCAGTTTACGTTTTGCATAATTGATCTAACAGCTGGCATCTGTTTTTGTACTTCTGCGATAAATTGATCTTTATTTGGTAATTCTTCTTTTGTTGTAATAAGTGTAACTTGTACTTCCCCTGTTTGAACTGCAGTACGTGTCACAATTGTGCGTACTAAACCCTTTTGTTTTTTCTCATTGTAAATAGAAACATTTAATTTTTCTAATATACGTCTTACAACTTTTGTCGCTTCATTCGTTGCTTTATGTTGAATCATACAGTGAGCAATATCAATTAACTGATGTGAGTTTTGCTTATACAGCCCTGTAATAACCTTTTCGTCTTTACGTCCCACTTGTAATTGACTCTTATTACGATAATGCCATGGGTTTTCCATACCAAGCGTTGGACGAATTTTTTCTTCCAAACTGTTGTTCATATACTTCTCGAATGCTTGTACAACGATATCACGCTTTTGATTTAATTGTTCTTTATAATCTAAATGTTGCAGCTGACAACCGCCACACTCTTCATATACCGGACATGGTGCTTTCACACGATGTGGTGAAGCTTTACGAACTTTTTTCACTTTCGCTTCAGCGAAGCCACGCTGAATTTTCGTTGTTTCAGCAACAACTTCTTCTCCTGGTAATGCCCCTGGAATGAAAACAACTTGTCTCTTAAAATAACCAACGCCTTCTCCGTTAATCCCAAGACGTTTAATTGTCACAGGAAACGTTTGACCAACTTCCAACTTACTCTCATGTTGCTTTTGTATCATTATTACACCTCTACTCTATACTTTTCCATAAATATAACGCTGCATAACTGCAGTATGGTTCACACTCTTGTTTCACTTTTTCTAAAAATGCATCATCAGGTTTATCAGCTAATTGAAATACACCTTGCACTGCACGCTGAATCCCAATGTCCGCTTTCGGAAACATATTTTTCCGTCCAAGCCCAAACATTAAAAAATTTTGCACTGTCCATGTACCAATCCCCCTAATTGGTAACAATTGTGCGGAAACCTCTTCATCCGCCCTGGTTTCTATACTCGCTAAATTTAATGTACCGCTGACAATACTTCGACCTAACCCTACTATATATTCAGCCTTTCGCTGACTAAACTTCTGCTCTCTCAATTCTTCTATTGAAATATTTGCTACTATTTCTGGAGTGGGGAAAAAGAATACACCGTTCTTCTCTGTTCCATATCGTTTCACAAACTGTTCTGTTAACACAGTAGCAAATTTCAAATTTATTTGTTGATGAATGATACAGCGAAGAAGACAAGCAAAATAATCAAACTCTAAAATAATTGGAGTATAAGCATATGTTTCAAATAGTGGACGTAATGATGTGTTTAAAAAATGATTTTGTATATCTTGAAACGGTTCATTCCAATGAAAAATGGCCCTCATTCGTTTCATGACTTTCTCTTGATCTCCTGCCTGACTAGAGATCCAAAACTGTGGATTTTGAACAGTACCAATCCCTTGCAAGCGAACAACAATCTGTTCCTCGTCTATACAAAGCGGGACATAAAGGACTTTCTCATCTAATTGAATGACGTTAAGAGGATCAAAAGATAAACGTTTTAATACTTCTTCAAAATGATACGGATACTCTAACGTAACATGTTCGCTCCACATACGTTTCCCCATCCTTTTTACACATCATTATAGCATGAGAAAACCGCAAGCATACATGCTTACGGTTGATTGCTTTTTACTAAGTCATCTAGACTTTTAAAATGATACCCTTTCTCGCGCAAATCATCAATGATTTTCGCAAGTGCTTCTGCATTATCTTTTGATATTGCATGAAGTAATAAAACAGATCCTGGATGAATCATCGTCATTACATTATTATGTGCATATTGCCATCCTCTTTGCTCGTCCACTTTCCAATCCAAAAATGCAAGTGACCAAAATACATTATAATAGCCCATTTCTTTCGTAAGAGCCAATGTTCTTTCACTAAATACGCCGCGCGGCGGACGTACATATTTTACTTCTTTTTGCCCCGTTACTTTTTTAATCTCTTCCGTTACACTCGTTAATTCTTCACGAAGTTTCGCATCATTTACCGTTGTAAAATCAGGATGACTCCACGAATGGTTTCCAATAATATGTCCTTCATCCTTCATTCTTAATAACAAATCTTTTTGTGTTTTAATATAATGACCCGTTACAAAGAAAGTTGCCGGTACTTTTTTCTCTTTTAATACATCTAAGATTTTCCCTGTGTATCCATTCTCGTAACCATTATCGAATGTTAAATAAATATCTTTTTTCTTTGTATCCCCTAAATAAAACCCACCATTTTTTTGTAATAAATCTGTGTATAACTTTCCTGCATCTGGTACTGTTTCATTTTTAGGACGCGGGATTCCCCAGTTATGTGGAGTATTTGTATAAGCTAATGCTGAAACTGGAACAAGTGCCATCATAATTGAAAAAATGAGACCGATATATAACCATTTATATTTCATAAATAGTCTCCTTTCCATATATAATCGTACTTGTAGTTTCTGTTGCCGTGCATTCTTTCATGCTGAACATGTTTTTCTATATATACCAAAAAAATGCATCTCGAATCATTCGAGATGCATTTTTGTTTACTTAAATACTGGCTCTTTAAAGCTAGCTAATTTTTCAAGTGATGTTTTATCAACATCTGCATGTAAGCTATTACCATGAGAATCCATCGTTACAACTGCTTTAAATCCTTCGATACGTAAATGCCACATCGCCTCTGGAATACCAAATTGTAAGAAATCAACATCTTTTACTTCTTTAATACATTCAGCATAATATTGCGCTGCACCGCCAATTGCATTTAAATATACACCACCGTGCTCTTCTAAAGCCGCTAATGTTTTTGCACCCATACCACCTTTTCCAATGACAGCGCGAATACCGAATTTCTTCATAATATCACCTTGGTACGGTTCTTCACGAATACTTGTCGTTGGACCTGCCGCTTTAATTTGCCAGTTTTCATTTTCATCTTTCACGACAACTGGACCACAGTGATAAATAACTTGTCCTTTTAAATCTACTGGACAATCGTTATCCATTAAATGCTTATGGATTGCGTCACGACCTGTATACATCATGCCATTAATTGTTACAACATCACCAACGCGAAGTTCACGAATTTGCTCTTCTGTAATTGGTGCTTGTAATACAATCTCACGTTGCTCTGTTTTTTCTTGCGCTTCTTGCTGAAGTGTATCCTCACCTTCTTGATATAGCCAATCCATAATTTCACCTGTTTCAGGATGGATTGTTACGCCAAGGCGGCGATATGCCCAGCAATTATACGCAACAGATACGTAGAAACTAGCTGGCAGACGATTATACACGCCAATTTTACAACCAAGTAAAGTTGTTTCTCCGCCAAATCCCATCGTACCAATGCCAAGCTTATTCGCATTTTCTAATACGTACTCTTCAAGTTTTTGTAACTCTGGTACTGGATTGACATCATCTAATGTACGGAATAATTGATTTTTTGCTAATTCGTAACCTGATGTGCGGTCTCCCCCGATACCAACACCAATTACACCTGCACTACAGCCTTGACCTTGCGCTTGATATACAGCATGAAGAAGGCATTTACGAATTCCTTCTAAATCACGGCCAGCGCGTCCAAGTCCTTCTAATTCACACGGTAAGCTATACTGAATATTTTTATTCTCACAGCCACCACCCTTTAGAATTAAGCGTGCATCAATATAATCTTTTTCCCATTGTTCAAACTTAATAACCGGTGTACCTGGTCCTAAATTATTTCCACTATTGTCTCCAAAAAGAGAATCAACAGAATTAGGACGAAGTTTACCATCTTTTGTCGCCCGCTCAAGCGCATTATAGATAGCTTCCTTCAACTTTAATTGATTCACACCAACTGGTGTATAAATTTTAAACGTTGGCATCCCTGTATCTTGGCAAATTGGCGAGATGTTATCATCAGCCATTTTAATATTATTCGTAATTGTGCCAAGTGCCATCGCAGAACGAGTCCCTGAATTTTCTCGTTCTTTCGCTTGTTGAATCGCACGACGAACATCTTTCGGTAAGTTCGTTGACGTTTCAACAATTAGTTGATACATGCTTTCTTGAAGCTTTTCCATTGTTACTTCCCCCTCAATTGTGAACGCTACCAAAACGTTATGAGCTGAAAATTCCATTTTTATGCTCTTCAGCTTTTTATTTGTTTCACGCTATTAAAGCATAAATGAAATTTTTCACAACTTGATTATACCTTTTTTTCTACCGTCCTTCTATTATCCATACAGAAAAAGGCTGCCAATTTTGCATTGGCAGCCTTTTTAATATATTATTCGTCTTTTTTAAATTGCTCACATTTTAATTCTAATTCATCTAACATCGCAAGAAGACGATCTACATCTTCTAACTCTACTTCTTCAGGTTCAATTGTATCAATTACTTCAATGAACATATTTAAACGTTCTTTTAAATATACTAGTTGTGAATCTTTATCTTCAATTGCTTTTCCCATGAAGGCACTCTCCTTTTAATTCGAGTTGCTTTTATTATACCGCAAAAATGATTGCTATGGGCATGAAATTTCATCAATTTTGTCCCAGTCATTCATTCAAATGTAAGCCCTCTCTCTTTTTTCACAAAAAAGTTTCACTTTATAAAAAGTACATATTCTTCTATTATAGAGAATGGACAAATTGTTATTTCAATAGTCAAAGGAGTATTTCATATGACGATATCACAAAAAATGAAGCCGATTACTCCTTCTTACGATCCATGGGAAGCGTATATGGACCTTGAAGAGTACGGCAAACTACTATTAACAAACGTTGAGTTTACAACGACAACGTTATGCAATATGCGTTGCGAGCATTGTGCTGTTGGTTACACATTACAGCCGAAAGATCCAAATCCGCTTCCGATGGAGCTTTTATTAAAAAGATTAGATGAGATTCCTCATTTACGTTCTTTAAGTATTACTGGCGGAGAACCAATGCTTTCAAAGAAATCCGTCGACAACTATGTAACACCACTCTTAAAATACGCCCATGAACGAGGCGTTCGCACTCAAATCAACTCAAACTTAACTATAGATTTAGCACGTTACGAACAAATTATTCCGTATTTAGACGTATTGCATATATCTCATAACTGGGGAACAATTGATGACTTCGTTGAAGGTGGATTTGCAATGATGGAACGTAAACCTACTTATGAACAACGTGCAAAACTATTTGAACGAATGATTACAAATAGTAAAGCTCTATCAGATGCCGGTGTACTCGTATCAGCCGAAACGATGCTGAATAAAAGAACTCTACCACATATGGAACATATTCATCGTCAAATTGTTGAAGAAATGGGCTGTAAACGTCATGAAGTACATCCGATGTATCCAAGTGACTTCGCGAGTAATCTAGAAATTTTAACAAAAGCTGAAATTCGTGATGCCATTGAGCATTTACTAGAAATTCGCGATGAAAATGTATGGATGTTATTTGGGACTTTACCTTTCTACGCTTGTAGCGATGACGAGCGAGACATCGCCACATTTAAGAAATTACAAGAAAGCAAAAATGTAACAGTTCGTAACGATCCCGATGGCCGTTCTCGTTTAAACGTTAACATTTTCGATGGAAATATTATTGTAACTGATTTCGGTGACGTTCCTCTTCTAGGTAACGTACAAACAAACACACTACAAGAAGCGTATGACAAATGGAGTGCTTCAAAAACAGCACAATCATTAAGCTGTCACTGTCCTGCTGTTAAATGCCTCGGACCGAATGTTCTTGTAAAAAACAGCTACTATCCAACAGAAGATTTCTTATCAAAAACAGCAAATATTACATTCTAAATAAAAACGTCAGCTTATAAGCTGACGTTTTTTCATATTATTGCGAGTGAGAAGAAGATATGAATTTAAAATATAAATGATCATGAATTGGAATAGCAGCCCCAATTCCTTGTGAGGTAATATTTTTTACAACAAGCCTTTTTTGATTTCCTTTTAATACAAGGTATACTTCTCCAAACGTCACTTTTCCTTTTTCATTTACTGCCGGCGTATAAGCATATAAATATCCAAGTTGACTCGGGCTAATATTATACACACGCTCATGTCCTGTACCATAACCAATGGTCGTTTTAAATGAAAGTGGCAATTGTACTTTTTCAAGTGCTTTGAGAAGCATCATTTTTTTCACATCTGTGGCATCTTTCATATCTGCTGTTAAATCGCCTTCAACCGTCTTTTGCGTTTCTTGCTTATAGCGTAACGGATATAAGCGATCTCCTCCGCGATTATCGTACACATTGCGATTTACTTGTTTATATTCCCAATTAATCGATGTATCAACCGATTCATAATTCAAAGCCCATTGACCTAAATAAATCTTCGCTCGGTACCCTACCGCAAGCGGCGCATTCGAAATTGTCGTTTCATTAAACATTCGAATTAAGTCCGGATTTTCAATTTTAATATTTGCTGTTTTCAATAGTTCTTGAGCAAACTTACTCGGCTGTAAACGCGGCAAATCTTGCGCATCATTTGGAAACGTATTGTCTTTAGAAATATTTAAAACAGATGAAGGCATTTTTGTTTCTACCGTTGTCTTTGCAAAACTCATGTTAGGAAATAATAGAATAAACGAGACCATAGTTGAAAGACATATGCTGTATACTCGTTTCACCTGTCTGGCTCCTTCCTACGTAAAGGTATATATACTACTTTTTTTATTGTTTTCTCTCAATACAATTGTTATGCCTATTTTTCATAATAAATAAAAACCAATTCCCATAATGACATACGCCGCTAATAAAGTACCGCCTTCAAACCAATTTGTATCTCCATCATTTGAAATCGCAATCGTTAAGAAAACAGCTGTAATCATAGAAACAAGTTCTGGTATTGTAAATACTAAAGGCATCCTTTGTGCAAAGAACATAGAAAGCAGTACTAATGCAGGAGCAACAAACATGGCAATTTGCAACGTAGAACCGACTGCAATTTCAACTGCAATATTTACTTTATTTTTATACGCCATAATAATTGCAGATGCATGTTCCGCTGCATTCCCAACAATTGCAACGATAATAACCCCTATAAATAACTCTGACCAACCAAATGACTTTGCAACTGTCTCAAATGTATGCACAAGCGCCTCTGACACATAAGCTACCGCAATTGTCGCTATTGCTAAAATGAGTAGCGCTTTACCTTTCGACCACTCTGGTTCTTCCTCATGAGCTACTTCATCCGTTTTATGTTGATATACACCACGATGCGTAACGAGCTTAAATAGCAGTGCAGCAAGGTACATAATAATCATAATGATAGAAACACCGATACTTAATTGATACGTCTTTCCAGCATCCATCTTCATTGAAAAAATCTCTGGAATAACAAAAGCTACTACTACCGCAAAGATTAATAAAGCTGAATTATGCCTTGCATCATATACATTAAAACTTTGTCTTTTGTATTTAAGCCCTCCTATAAAGAAGGATAGCCCTCCTACTAATAATAAATTCCCAAGTACAGAACCCGTTAAAGAGGCTAATACAACCTCAATTAATCCCGCCTGAAGTGCAAAAATCGAAATAATTAGTTCAACAGCATTACCAAAAGTAGCATTTAATAATCCGCCTATTCTAGGTCCAGAGACAATTGCCAAACTTTCTGTCGCTCTCCCCATAAAACCCGCTAAGGCGATAATAGTAATGCAATACACAGCGAACATAATTGTTTGAGGCCAATGAAGCATTTTTCCAAGTACAGAAAGTGGTACCCCGATTAGCGCTACTATAAGAAATATTTTATTAAACATGCTTTTCATCCTTCCATCGTATGTATTTCTCCTCGATATTATTATTATTCTTCTCCTAACTTGTCCGATTTCATCACAATTACGTTTAAAAAATCGGATTGAAGAAAACAGTATAAAAGATATTTAAATTATCTTGTTTAAACGGAGAAAACAATAAATTATGAACAGGGGTTAAAAGCATGCATTTAAAAGAAAAAATTGAAACTATTATTTGCGGTCAACGAACTGGTGTATTATCTACTGTACGTGAAAATAAACCTCATAGTACCTTTATGATGTTTTTCCACGAAGATTTTGTGTTATATGTTGCAACAGATCGGAAATCAAAAAAGATAACAGATATCGAAAACAATCCAAATGTACATGTACTACTTGGACGTGAAGGAAAAAAATTAGATGAAGATTATATTGAAGTTGAAGGCTTAGCCTCCATCGAGGAAGACTCCACATTAAAAAACAAGTTTTGGAATAATAGCTTAAAACGCTGGTTACTTGGTCCTGAAGACCCTAATTACGTATTAATAAAAATCAATCCCGACACAATTTATTACATCGATGGTGCTGGTACGACGGAGCCCGAGTTTTTACGACTATAAAATAAAACAAGCCCCCTTTGAAGTGACCCCTGTCAAGTAGACAGTATTCAAAAAACACAACTAAGCAACCTGAGTTCTATATTTATATGGACTC
>NZ_JAEHBQ010000027.1:0-58387 GCF_016483555.1 Bacillus cereus group sp. N14 | reverse complement strand
GAACACGGAAGTTAAGCTCTCTAGCGCCGATGGTAGTTGGGACCTTGTCCCTGTGAGAGTAGGACGTCGCCAAGCAACTAAACACGAGTCAAATGACTCGTGTTTTTTCGTGTTTTCTTTTATAATCCATAGTAATTAAAAAATGTATTTAAATAATTATTATTTTGATTAAATACAGGGGAATGTGGCTAGGATAGTGAATAAGCAAAAGAGTTGCAAATTTTATTAATACGTATATAATTAAAGTCAAAGATAGTCAAAGTCAATAAGGGTGGCGGATAAATGAGAAATATATCTGATATCATTGAGCAATATCTAAAGCAAGTTATTGACTTAAGTAATAATAATGTGATTGAAATCAAAAGAAATGAGATTGCGGATCGATTCGAGTGCGTACCATCTCAAATCAATTATGTAATCAATACCCGTTTTACGATAGAAAGAGGATTTGTTGTAGAAAGTAAACGTGGTGGAGGAGGTTACATTCGCATTATAAAAGTCAAACTGCATGACGATATAGACATGATCGATCAAATGCTTCATATGATTGATCATAGCGTTGCGCAAGGGAATGCAGAGAGTATGATTATACGTTTAATAGAAGAGGGCATCATAACAAATCGTGAAGCTAAACTTATGTTAAGTGTACTAGATCGTTCTGTATTATCAATGGATGTTCCTTCTCGAGATGAACTTAGGGCTCGAATATTATGCGCAATGTTAAGAACACTGAAATATAAATAAATATAGCTTTTGTAAAAGAATAATAACTAAGAGATAAGGCAGTTAAATATTGTAGAGGTTTTGAAACAAGAACACGCACTTTTATTTAAACAAATAAAGGAAAGTGAACAATCTAGTAATGTATGAAAAGTACTATCAGATAGATCGTTCCTATTGTAAAGGTGGGGATAGTGATGACTTGTCAAAACTGTAATATAAGACCAGCAACTTTACATTATACAAAAGTAATCAACGAACAGAAGACGGAAGTTCATCTTTGTGAGCAATGTGCAGAACAAAGTGGCTATACGTCTTTCTTTCAATCACCGCAGTCTAACTTTTCATTCCATGATTTATTTGCTGGGTTATTACACGGTGAATCAACAATGTTTGAAGAAGGACAAAACGGGCTTTCGAATACAAGTATATTAAGGTGTCCAGATTGTAAGATGACATCTGAGCAATTTACAAAGGTGGGACGCTTTGGATGTGCTTCTTGTTACGATACATTTAAGGAACATTTAAAGCCATTATTAAAACGTCTGCACGGCGGACATACAGATCATTGTGGAAAAATTCCGGAACGTATAGAAGGAAATCTTCACTTAAAGAAAGAATTAGATGAACTAAAACTCATTCTGAAACAATACGTACAGAAAGAGGAGTTTGAGAAAGCTGCTGAAGTAAGGGATAAAATTCGAGGTCTTGAAAATCAGCTTAGTGAGCATAGAGAGGGGGAATAGTTCTATGTCACTGGACAAAATTATGAATGAAGCGATTAGTCCATGGATGAAGGGGGATGGCCCTGATTCGGATATTGTTTTAAGTAGTCGAATTCGTTTGGCTCGTAATTTTAAAAAATATCAATTCTCTACTATGCAAAACGAAGAAGAAGCTAAACAGATTCATGAATTATTTAAAAAGGAATTTATAAATAAAACGGTAGAACCTTTTGGAGAGTTTGAACTATTAAAAATGAATGAATTAACGCCTCTTCAAAGGAGAGTATTAGTTGAAAAGCATTTAATTAGTCCTAACCTTGCAGGCACAGAATATGGAGCATGTCTATTATCAGAAAGCGAACATATTAGTGTTATGCTTAATGAAGAAGACCACATTAGGATACAGTGCTTATTTTCAGGGTTGCAGTTATCAGAGGCCCTTCAAAGTGCCAATCAAATAGATAATTGGATAGAGGAAGAGGTTGAATATGCTTTTGATGAATCACTTGGATATATAACGAGCTGCCCTACTAACGTTGGTACAGGATTGAGGGCTTCCGTAATGCTTCACTTACCGGGACTCGTTTTAACGAAAAGAATTAGCCGCATTATACAAGTAATTCAAAAATTAGGGTTAGTAGTAAGAGGAATATACGGTGAAGGTAGCGAAGCGTTAGGTAATATATTTCAAGTGTCAAATCAAATGACGCTAGGAAAATCTGAAGAAGATATTATTGCAGATTTAAAGAGTGTCATTCAACAAATCATACAGCAAGAAAAAATGGCTAGAGAATTAATTGTACAAAATTCAAGTATTGAGCTTGAAGATAAAGTTTATCGCTCTTATGGCATACTAGCAAACAGTCGTTTAATTCAATCTGCAGAAGCGGCCACTTGCTTATCAGATGTACGACTTGGTATTGATTTAGGATATATAAAAGGTGTATCGAGAAATATTTTGACTGAGCTAATGGTTCTTACACAACCAGGCATTTTACAACAATATGCAGGCGGACCTTTAGGACCAGAAGAAAGAGATTATCGAAGAGCAACCTTAATCCGTGAGCGATTACGTATTGAAAAAAACTAAGCGCAAGTAGGAGGCGATTTCTATGATGTTTGGAAGATTTACAGAAAGAGCACAGAAAGTATTAGCTTTATCTCAAGAGGAAGCAATTCGTATTGGGCATAATAATATTGGAACAGAACACATTTTACTTGGGCTTGTACGCGAAGGTGAAGGAATTGCAGCAAAAGCGTTAATTGCTCTTGGATTAAGTCCAGAGAAGGTTCAAAAAGAGGTAGAAGCGTTAATTGGACGCGGAACAGAAGCTTCTCAAACTGTACATTATACACCGCGTGCTAAAAAGGTTATTGAGTTGTCTATGGATGAAGCTCGTAAATTAGGTCATTCTTACGTTGGAACAGAACATATCTTACTTGGTTTAATCCGTGAAGGTGAAGGTGTAGCAGCACGTGTTTTAAATAACTTAGGTGTTAGCCTAAATAAGGCAAGACAACAAGTATTGCAACTTCTCGGAAGTAATGAAGCAAGTTCAGGTCACCAAGGTGGTTCTTCAACGAATGCAAATACACCAACACTGGATAGCTTAGCACGTGATTTAACAGTTGTTGCACGTGAAAATCGTCTAGATCCTGTTATCGGTCGTGGTAAAGAAATTCAACGTGTAATTGAAGTTTTAAGCCGTAGAACAAAAAACAATCCTGTATTAATTGGAGAACCTGGTGTAGGTAAAACGGCAATTGCAGAAGGATTAGCACAACAAATTGTAAATAATGAAGTTCCTGAAACATTAAGAGATAAGCGTGTTATGACACTAGATATGGGTACAGTTGTAGCTGGAACGAAATATCGTGGTGAATTTGAAGATCGTTTAAAGAAAGTTATGGATGAAATCCGTCAAGCTGGAAATATTATTCTATTTATTGATGAACTTCATACATTAATTGGTGCAGGTGGAGCAGAAGGTGCAATTGATGCATCGAACATTTTAAAACCATCTTTAGCACGCGGAGAGTTACAATGTATCGGGGCGACAACCTTAGATGAATATCGTAAATATATTGAAAAAGACGCGGCTTTAGAAAGACGTTTCCAACCAATTCATGTTGATGAGCCAAGTTTAGACGAATCAACTCAAATCTTGAAAGGTTTACGTGATCGTTACGAAGCGCATCACCGTGTATCTATTACAGATGATGCAATTGATGCAGCTGTAAAGCTTTCAGACCGCTATATTACAGATCGTTTCTTACCAGATAAAGCAATTGATTTAATTGATGAAGCCGCTTCAAAGGTTCGCTTACGCTCTTATACAACACCACCAAATCTAAAAGAGCTTGAAGTAAAGCTTGAGGAAATTAGAAAAGAAAAAGATGCAGCTGTGCAAAGTCAAGAATTTGAAAAAGCTGCTTCCTTACGTGATATGGAACAACGCTTACGTGAAAAGTTAGAAGATACGAAGCGTCAATGGAAAGAGCAACAAGGAAAAGAAAACTCAGAAGTGACAGTAGAAGATATTGCAAATGTCGTTTCTACGTGGACTCGTATACCGGTTTCTAAACTTGCACAAACAGAGACTGATAAATTATTAAACTTAGAATCCATTCTTCACAACCGTGTTATTGGTCAAGATGAAGCGGTAGTAGCTGTAGCGAAAGCTGTTCGTCGTGCTAGAGCAGGATTGAAAGATCCGAAACGTCCGATTGGTTCATTTATTTTCTTAGGACCAACAGGTGTAGGTAAAACAGAACTAGCAAGAGCATTAGCAGAATCTATGTTCGGTGATGAGGATGCAATGATTCGCATCGATATGTCTGAGTACATGGAGAAGCATTCGACTTCTCGTTTAGTTGGATCTCCTCCAGGATATGTTGGATATGAAGAAGGTGGACAATTAACAGAAAAGGTTCGCCGTAAGCCATATTCAGTTGTCCTATTAGATGAAGTAGAGAAAGCTCATCCTGATGTGTTTAACATTTTACTACAAGTATTAGAAGATGGTCGCTTAACGGATTCTAAAGGGCGTACAGTTGATTTCCGTAATACAATTGTTATTATGACATCTAACGTTGGTGCAGATGCGTTAAAACGTAATAAACATCTTGGATTTAACGTACAAGATGAGAGCCGCGATTATTCAGATATGAAAGGTAAAGTAATGGATGAACTGAAAAAGGCATTTCGTCCAGAATTCTTAAACCGTATTGATGAAATTATCGTGTTCCATATGCTTGAGAAAAAACATATTCAAGAGATTGTAACACTTATGGTGAATCAGTTAGTGAAGCGCTTAAAAGAGCAAGAGATTGAATTGCATTTAACAGAAGGAGCGATTTCAGCCATTGCTGATAAAGGATTTGACCGAGAATACGGTGCTCGTCCGCTTCGTAGAGCAATTCAGAAACATGTAGAAGATAGACTATCGGAAGAACTTTTAAAAGGTGCTATTGAGAAAGGACAAAAAGTTATCTTTGATGTTGAAGGGGAATCATTTGTCATTCATAGTGCTGAAAAGGTAAAATAAGTATAGACAAACTAAGAGGGCTACGAGATAGCCCTCTTTCTTGTACGAGAAGGATAAATTGTTTATAGATGAAAGTGAAGTGAAATATAAAACGATATGGCTAAAAAGAAAACAAAATTCACATGTCAAGAGTGTGGTTATCAGTCACCAAAATATATGGGGAAATGCCCTGGTTGTGGTCAATGGAATACGCTTGTTGAAGAGATGGAACCGGTTGTATCATCAAGACGCCTTAATTATGCCAATGCAATTCAATCGGAAGTAACAAAACCAAGACGCCTAACAGAAGTAGAAACAAAATCTGAGGCACGTATTGAAACAAAATTCCAAGAGTTTAACCGTGTACTTGGTGGTGGGATTGTAGATGGATCCTTAGTACTTATTGGTGGAGATCCTGGGATTGGGAAATCAACATTGTTATTACAAATTTCATCGCAATTAGCAGATTCTTCATATGATGTACTATACATATCAGGTGAGGAGTCAGCAAAGCAGATTAAACTTCGTGCAGATCGTTTGCATGTAAAGGGTAGTAATCTATTTGTTGTAGCAGAAACGGATCTACAGCGAATTGCAGCGCACATTGAAGAGATGAATCCAGCTTTTGTTGTTATTGACTCTATTCAAACGATACATTTACCTGAAGTGACGTCAGCCCCAGGAAGTGTAGCGCAAGTACGTGAATGTACAGCGGAATTAATGAAACTTGCAAAAACGAAAGGAATTCCTATTTTTATCGTCGGACATGTAACAAAAGAGGGGGCAATTGCAGGACCTCGTATGTTAGAACATATGGTCGATGCAGTTCTTTACTTTGAAGGAGATCGTCATCATACATATCGTATTTTGCGAGCTGTGAAGAATCGTTTTGGTTCCACGAATGAAATGGGTATTTTTGAAATGAAAGAGCTTGGTCTTGCGGAAGTCTTAAACCCTTCTGAAATTTTTCTTGAGGAAAGACCCGTTGGAGTCGCAGGATCAACAGTAGTTGCCTCAATGGAAGGAACAAGACCAGTTTTAGTAGAAATACAAGCATTAATCTCCCCTACTAGTTTTGGAAACCCTCGAAGAATGGCGACGGGAATTGATCATAACCGTGTATCGCTTATTATGGCAGTGCTAGAAAAAAGAACAGGTTTATTATTGCAAAACCAAGACGCATATTTAAAAGTAGCAGGTGGTTTGAAATTAGATGAACCAGCAATTGATTTAGCTGTGGCTTTAAGTATTGCTTCAAGTTTTAGAGATAAACCTACGACACCAACTGATGCAGTAATAGGAGAAGTAGGATTAACTGGAGAAATAAGAAGAGTATCAAGAATTGAACAACGTGTACAAGAAGCAGCTAAATTAGGATTCCAACGTGCTATTATTCCTAGAAAAAATTTGGGGGGATGGACAATTCCGGATGGGATTGAGGTAGTAGGTGTATCTAATTTAGGGGAAGCGCTTCGTTTGACATTAGGAGGCTAGGCTATGGAAGAAAACAAGCAACGTGTCAAAAGTATGATTAATATTTTACAGCTCGTGGCCCCAGGAACACCACTGCGCGAAGGGATAGATAATGTGCTTCGCGCACAAACAGGGGGACTAATTGTTCTTGGGTATAATGAACAAATTAAAAGTATTGTTGATGGGGGATTTCACATTAATTGTGCATTCTCTCCTGCTAGTTTATACGAATTAGCAAAAATGGATGGGGCACTTATTTTAAATGAAACTGGAAGTAAAATTTTAATTGCAAATGCACAGTTAGTTCCAGAGGCATCTATTGATTCTATTGAAACAGGTATGCGCCACCGGACGGCAGAGCGTGTAGCAAAGCAGACAGGTAGTCTCGTTGTGGCTATTTCACAAAGACGTAACGTAATTACACTATATCAAGGGAATTTACGTTATACACTAAAGGATATAGGTGTTATTTTAACAAAGGCAAACCAAGCTATTCAAACGTTAGAAAAATATAAGGCTGTATGGAATGATGGTATTACGAATTTGGGCATTCTAGAATTTGAAGAAGTCGTTACAATGTCCGAGGTGGTTCATGTGTTACATAGTGTTGAAATGGTACTGCGGATTAAAAATGAAATATTGAGCTATATTCATGAGCTAGGAACAGAAGGTAGGTTAATTCGTTTACAACTTACAGAACTACTAGCTGATTTAGAGGCAGAGGCAGCGTTATTAATTAAAGATTATTATCAAGAAAAAACACAAGACCATCATCAAATTTTGAAAAAGTTACAAGATCTTGCGAATACACAACTTCTAGAGGATAGCGATTTAGTTAAATTGCTTGGCTACCCAGGACAAATGAGTTTAGAAGAAAGTGTGACGCCGAGAGGATACCGAATCACAAGTAAAATTTCGCGCGTTCCGCCACTTATCATTGAAAATTTAATTAATCGATTTAAGACCTTGCAAGGTGTTTGTCGAGCAACTATTAATGAATTGGATGATGTGGAAGGAATTGGAGAAGTCAGGGCGAAGAAAATACGAGAAGGCCTAAAAAGAATCCAAGAGCATCTCTATATGAGTAGACACAATTAAGAATATTACATTGATTCCATAATATAACGACACTAGAACATTTTTGGTATATGATATGGTATATTGGTAAATAAAACTATTTATAAAAAAACACGTCCGCTTTTGCATTCGGCGTTTTGATTAGCGAAACAATGGTTAATAATGAGTAGGAGGTGGTTCGATGTTAAAACGGATTGTACAGCTCTTCTTTCTAGTAATTGGCGGAGCGTTAGGGATTTACTTAATCCCAAAAGTTATTAATGTATTAGACATCGGTGCTGTTCCATTATTGGAAGGATCGTATGTTCGAGCAATTATTGGTGCAATTATTTTATTTTTAACAACATTTTGGCTTGTAGATTATATTGTTCAACTTATTAAGCATATTGAAGAGGCTCTTGTAAAGGCGCCTGTAGCGGATGTTTTATTTGGTACATTAGGATTAATCTCTGGTCTTATTGTTGCATATTTAATTTTAATACCAATTCGTGAATTTACAATTCCAGTTATTAGTACAGTGTTGCAAGTGTTCTTTACTCTTTTACTTGGATATTTAGGATTCCAAGTAGGGTTTAAAAAGAGGAATGAATTGCTAGGATTATTTACATTACCACAACGTGGGAAGAAGAAAAATAATAATAGTGAGAATGAAGAAACTGAGGTAGAAGAATCTACAACTCATTGGAAAATTCTCGATACGAGTGTAATTATCGATGGGCGTATTGCTGATATTTGCCAAACAAAGTTTTTAGAAGGAACAATTGTGATTCCACAATTCGTGTTAGAAGAACTTCAGCACATTGCCGATTCTTCTGATGCTTTAAAGCGTAATCGTGGTCGCAGAGGATTAGATATTTTAAATCGTATTCAAAAAGAGATGCCAATTCCGGTAGAAATTTATGAAGGCGATTTCGATGATATTCAAGAAGTGGATAGCAAACTTGTAAAGTTGGCGAAAATCACTGGTGGAACGGTAGTAACGAATGATTTCAACTTAAACAAAGTTTCTGAATTACAAGGGGTAACGGTGTTAAATATTAACGATTTAGCTAATGCAATTAAACCTGTTGTACTCCCAGGTGAAGAACTGAGTGTTTATGTTGTCAAAGATGGAAAAGAACAAAATCAAGGTGTTGCATATTTAGATGATGGCACGATGATTGTAGTAGAAGATGGTAGAGAATATGTAGGTTCACAACTCAATGTGCTTGTTACTAGTGTGTTACAAACATCGGCTGGGCGTATGATTTTCGCCAAACGTAAATTATTAGAAAAAGCATTATAAGTAGAGGATTATTAATATGTATACATTAATTATTCCAGCAGCTGGTCAAGGTAAGCGGATGGGTGCTGGTAAAAACAAGTTGTTCTTACTTATTAATGAAGTACCGATTATTGTGCATACGTTACGTGCTTTTGAAAAAGATAAAGCATGCAAAAGTATTATTATGGCAATTAACGAAGAAGAACGTCCGTATTTTGAAGAATTAATGCAGAAGTACCCGATTGAAAAGCCAGTACAATTTATTCAGGGCGGAGCCGAAAGACAAGATAGTGTATATAACGCCATTCAGCATACTAGTGATGTTGAGTATGTTCTTGTACATGACGGCGCGCGTCCATTTGTAACGAATACAGTAATTCAAGATGTATTAACTGCAGCGGAAAAATATGGAGCGTCCATTTGTGCGGTACCAGTGAAAGATACAGTTAAGAAAGTAGAGCAGGGTATCGTTGTCGAAACGGTAGAAAGATCTCAGCTTAAAGCTGTACAAACACCACAAGGGTTCGCTGTTTCTCTTTTGTTAGAAGCTCACAGAAGTGCAAAACAGGGTTGTTTCCTTGGTACAGATGATGCAAGCCTCGTAGAACGTATCGGGAAGCAAGTAGGTGTAGTAGAGGGGAGTTACTATAATATTAAAGTGACGACTCCAGAGGATTTATTAATTGCTGAAAGTTTTCTTCATGTTCAAAAGAAATGACAGTGATGATTATAGCGAAAAAAAGCTCGGCAACAGCCGGGCTTTTCTTTATAAGGATAGCGATATAATATAGAATCATAAAGCACTGTAGTTTAGCTTGAGGAGGATGTAAAAAATGTTTCGAATTGGACAAGGTTTTGATGTGCATGAGTTTGCGGAAGGTAGACCGTTAATTATTGGTGGAATTACAATTCCTCATGAGAAAGGATTAATTGGTCATTCAGATGCAGACGTATTGTTACATACGATTGCGGATGCGTGTTTAGGTGCAATTGCAGCTGGGGATATTGGAAAGCATTTCCCTGATACAGATCCTGCTTTTAAAGATGCTGATTCAGCTGTATTGCTGCAAAAGGTTTGGGAATTTGTACGTGAACAAGGTTACGAGTTAGGGAATCTAGATTGTACAATTATTGCTCAAAAGCCAAAGATGGCACCACATATTGAAAGTATGCGTAAACGTATTAGTGAACTATTAGAAACGTCTATTGACAATATCAATGTAAAGGCAACAACAACAGAAAAATTAGGATTTACAGGTAGAGAAGAAGGAATCGCTTCTCAAGCAGTTGTTTTATTACAGAAAAAATAATGGTTTTTAATTCGTAAGATGGATAATCACATTTTTTTGGTGTACAATTATAGAATGTGTTGACATTAAGAATGGAAGGTGTACCAATTATGGAAAAGCAAGTGAGAGTGCGCTATGCGCCAAGTCCAACAGGACACTTACATATCGGAAATGCGCGTACGGCATTATTTAATTATTTATTTGCTCGTCATCAAGATGGTAAGTTTATTATTCGTATTGAAGATACTGATGTGAAACGTAATGTTGCTGGTGGAGAAGAAAGCCAATTAAAATACTTGAAATGGCTCGGTATGGACTGGGATGAAGGTGTTGATGTTGGTGGTGAATTTGGACCATATCGTCAAACAGAGCGTTTAGATATTTATAAAAAATTATATGAAGATTTATTAGAGCGCGGTTTAGCTTACAAATGTTATATGACAGAAGAAGAGCTAGAAGCAGAGCGTGAAGGGCAAATCTCTCGTGGTGAAACACCGCGTTATGCTGGAAACCACCGTGATTTAACTGAGGAGCAAATGAAGGGATTTGAGGCTGAAGGCCGCATTCCGAGTATTCGTTTCCGTGTACCGGTTGATCGCGACTACACGTTTAAAGATATCGTAAAAGATGAAGTTGCATTCCATTCAAATGATTTCGGTGATTTCGTTATCGTGAAAAAAGATGGAATTCCAACTTATAACTTTGCGGTAGCAGTAGATGATCACTTAATGGAGATTACACATGTACTTCGTGGTGATGATCATATTTCAAATACGCCAAAACAAATGATGATTTACGAAGCTTTCGGTTGGGATATTCCGCAATTTGGTCATATGACTTTAATTGTAAACGAAAGCCGTAAAAAGTTAAGTAAGCGTGATGAATCTATTATTCAATTTATTGAGCAATATAAAGAGCTTGGATATCTTCCAGAAGCAATCTTTAACTTTATTGCACTATTAGGTTGGTCGCCAGTAGGAGAAGAGGAAATCTTCTCTCAAGATGAGTTTATCAAAATGTTCGATGCAGCTCGTTTATCAAAATCGCCTGCATTATTTGATTCTCAAAAACTAAAATGGATGAACAACCAATATATGAAAAAGCAAGACTTAGATATGGTGGTAGAGTTAAGTTTACCGCATCTAGTGAAAGCTGGACGTATAGGTGAAACTTTAAGTGAACAAGAACAAGCTTGGATTCGTGATGTAATTGCGTTATATCATGAACAAATGAGTTTTGGAGCTGAAATTGTAGAGCTTTCTGAAATGTTCTTCAAAGATCATGTTGATTATGAAGAAGAAGGACAAGAAGTATTAAAAGGTGAACAAGTACCAGAAGTACTTCGTGCATTTGCGGGTCAAGTAGAAGCACTAGAAGCGATGGAACCAGCAGCAATTAAGGCGGCTATTAAAGCAGTGCAAAAGGAAACAGGTCATAAAGGTAAAAACTTATTTATGCCAATCCGTGTTGCAACTACTGGTCAAACACATGGCCCAGAGCTTCCTAATGCTATTGCACTTCTTGGAAAAGAAAAAGTTTTAAATCGTCTTCAAAAAGTAATTGGTTAACATTTTCTAGATTTAGAAATATAATAAGTATACTTAAAACCTAATAAGGAAAAGCGACGAGAAGGAGAAGTAGAAAATCAGGCTTTTTACAGAGAGAACCACCTTTAGGCTGGAAGTGGTTTATAAGCGGATTTTTGAAATGCCCCTTCGAGTCTTCTGCTGAACAGCGAATTGTTTTGTGAAACGTCTTAGGGCGTAAAGTAAGCAGAAGCGGTGTACACCGTTATCATAGATGAGTTTGAGGCTTTTTTTAGCCTAAACAGAGTGGAACCGCGCTTATAAGGCGTCTCTGTCAATATGACAGAGGCGTCTTTTTTTATACCGTAAAAGTGGATATGAGTATAAGTTTTATCCCTGTGTATAAAGGTTTAGGGGGATAAGTAGGGAGTAAAGGGAGTTAGTTCACTCGAAAAAGCAGCCCATAAAGGGGAGGGAACATCGATGTTTAAGAGGCTTCGGGAAGATATTGAAGTCGTTTTTGAACAGGATCCAGCGGCAAGAAGTTATTTCGAAGTCATTTTGACTTACTCTGGATTACATGCAGTTTGGGCCCATCGAATTGCACATGCTTTTTATAAAAAGAATTTCTTCTTTATTGCACGTTGGATCTCACAAGTTAGTCGTTTCTTTACTGGTATTGAGATTCATCCAGGAGCAACAATTGGTCGTCGTTTTTTCATAGACCATGGAATGGGGGTTGTAATTGGAGAAACGTGCGAAATTGGTGATAATGTAACGATCTATCAAGGTGTTACATTAGGTGGTACGGGTAAAGAAAAGGGGAAGAGGCATCCTACAATTCAGGATAATGTACTAATTGCAACAGGTGCTAAAGTACTAGGTTCTATTACAGTTGGGGAGAATTCTAAAATTGGAGCAGGGTCTGTCGTATTAAAAGAAGTGCCTGCACATTCTACAGTTGTAGGTATACCTGGCCGAGTCGTTATTCAAAATGGAGTAAAGATCGGTCAAGAATTAAATCATTCTGACCTTCCAGACCCAATTTTTGATAAGTTAAAGGTCATGGAAGTAGAACTTGATAAATTGAAAAAACAACTTGAAGTAAAGGTAGAAAGGAAGGATAAAAATGACTATTCACATTTATAATACGTTAACGCGTCAAAAGGAAGAGTTTACTCCATTAGAAGAAAATAAGGTAAAGATGTATGTGTGTGGACCTACAGTTTATAACTATATTCACATTGGGAATGCAAGACCACCTATGGTATTTGATACGGTACGCCGTTATTTAGAATATAAAGGGTATGATGTGCAGTATGTATCTAACTTTACTGACGTAGATGATAAATTAATTAAAGCAGCAAATGAATTAGGTGAAGATGTGCCGACAATTGCTGACCGTTTCGTTGAAGCGTATTTTGAAGATGTAACGGCACTAGGTTGCAAACATGCAACAGTTCATCCGCGTGTAACGGAAAATATGGATATCATTATTGAATTTATTCAAGAACTTGTGAATAAAGGATATGCATATGAATCAGAAGGTGATGTGTACTTTAGAACGAAGGAATTTGAAGGATACGGTAAATTATCGCATCAACCAATCGCCGACTTACGTCACGGTGCGCGCATTGAAGTAGGAGAAAAGAAACAAGACCCTCTTGATTTTGCTTTATGGAAAGCTGCGAAAGAAGGAGAAATCTTCTGGGAAAGCCCTTGGGGGAAAGGTCGTCCAGGCTGGCATATTGAATGCTCAGCAATGGCGCGTAAATACTTAGGAGATACAATCGATATTCATGCTGGTGGTCAAGACTTGGCATTTCCTCATCATGAGAATGAAATTGCGCAGTCTGAGGCATTAACAGGAAAAACATTTGCACGTTATTGGATGCACAATGGATATATTAATATTAATAATGAGAAGATGTCTAAGTCACTGGGGAACTTCATTTTAGTTCACGATATCATTAAGCAATATGATCCACAGCTAATTAGATTCTTTATGCTATCGGTACATTACCGTCACCCAATTAATTTCAGTGAAGATTTACTACAAAGCACAAATAATGGACTGGAAAGAATTAAAACGGCTTACGGTAATTTAAAACACCGTATGGAAAGTAGTACTGATTTAACAGATCATAATGAGAAATGGTTAGCGGAACTGGAAAAATTCCAGACTGCATTTGAAGAAGCAATGAATGATGACTTCAACACTGCTAATGCAATCACTGAGTTATATAATGTAGCAAATCATGCAAATCAATATTTACTGGAAGAACATACGTCTACAGTTGTAATTGAAGCATACGTAAAACAACTTGAAACATTATTTGATATTTTAGGGTTAGAATTAGCGCAAGAAGAGTTGCTTGATGAAGAAATTGAGGTACTTATTCAAAAGCGCATTGAAGCTCGTAAAAATCGTGATTTTGCGTTATCGGATCAAATTCGCGATGATTTAAAAGACCGTAATATTATTTTAGAAGATACCGCTCAAGGTACAAGATGGAAAAGAGGATAAGAATGATTGATGCAAAGCAATTAAACAGCTTAGCGTTAGCATATATGGGTGATGCGGTATATGAACAATATATCCGCTATCACCTACTTCAAAAAGGGAAAGTTCGTCCTAATCAATTGCATCGATTAGGGACAAGCTTTGTTTCGGCAAAAGCACAGGCGAAAGTTGTTTATCATTTATTAGAGACAGCATTTTTAACAGAGGAAGAAGAGGCGGTACTAAGAAGAGGGCGTAATGCAAATTCAGGTACTGTCCCGAAAAATACTGATGTACAAACATATCGATATAGTACAGCCTTTGAAGCGCTAATTGGCTATCATCACTTATTAAATAATCGTGAAAGATTAGATGAAATTGTATATAAGGCAATTGCTGTTTTAGAAGAAAAGGAAGGGGGCACATCATCATGAGTAGTGAATATATTATCGGACGTAACCCTGTAATTGAAGCGTTACGCTCAGGAAGAGATATTAATAAAATTTGGATCGCGGAAGGTGCTGCCAAAGGACAGATACAAATTGTACTAGCACTAGCGAAAGAAAATAAGATTATTTTACAACATGCACCAAAGAAGAAATTAGATCAATTAGTTGAGGGGAACCATCAAGGTGTAATTGCTCAAGTGGCTGCATATCAATATGCTGAGCTGGAAGATCTATTTAAAGTGGCAGAGAAGCGTAACGAAGATCCGTTCTTCTTAATTTTAGATGAAATTGAAGACCCGCATAACCTAGGTTCTATTATGCGTACTGCGGATGCAACAGGAGCTCATGGAATTATTATTCCGAAAAGAAGAGCTGTGGGACTTACTGCATCAGTTGCGAAAGCATCGACTGGAGCAATTGAATATATTCCTGTTGCACGTGTAACGAATTTATCTCGTACAATCGATGAATTAAAAGAACGTGGACTTTGGATTGCTGGTACAGATGCAAAAGGGAAAACGGATTACCGTAATTTAGATGGTAAAATGCCAATTGGATTAGTAATTGGAAGTGAAGGAAAAGGTATGAGTCGTATTATTGGTGAAAAATGTGATTTCTTAATTACTTTACCGATGGTCGGTAAAGTTACATCCTTAAATGCTTCAGTAGCCGCAAGTTTGTTAATGTATGAGGTATATCGTAAGCGTCACGAAATTGGTAAATAAAAAATGAACGATATTTTAATCATTGACGGTTACAACATTATCGGAGCTTGGGGAGAATTGAAGAAACTACGGGATGTAGATTTGCAATCATCAAGAGATGCACTGATTGATAAGATGGCGGATTACCAAGGATACACAGGTACAAAGGTAATGATAGTCTTTGATGCTTATACAGTCCAAGGTATTGAAAAAAAGATGAAACAATCGCGTGTGGAAGTCATATTCACGAGGAAGAATCAAACTGCAGATGAAAAGATAGAGCAGCTTGCGATTGAGCTTAGAAATATAAATACGCAAATATATGTTGCGACTTCTGATTATACGGAACAATGGGTTATATTTGCGCAAGGTGCTCTTCGGAAATCTGCACGTGAATTGGAGTTGGAAGTACAAGCGATGGAGCAACAAGTAAGAAGGCGTACACAAGACACAAAAGAAAAGCAACCCGCCATGCGAAAGATATTTAGTAAAGATATTACAGAAAAATTAGAAAAATTAAGAAGAGGAGAGCGTTGAAGCATTGACGCTCTTTATCTTTTTACTGTATAATATTGCTAAATAAATAGCGGTCGGAGGGATCAAGGTGGAAGCAGGCTTCGTAAGTGTAGGCGACGTTACATTTCGTGATTTAGAGGATGAGGCAATCGTTGAGTTAGTTCGAAAAGGTAATACTGACGCTCTAGAATATTTGATTCACAAATATAAGAACTTTGTTCGCGCGAAATCAAGATCTTATTTCTTAGTGGGTGCCGATCGAGAAGATATTGTTCAAGAAGGTATGATTGGATTGTTTAAAGCGATTCGTGATTATAAAGAGGACAAGCTGTCTTCATTCAAAGCATTTGCTGAACTGTGTATCACTCGGCAAATTATTACCGCTATTAAAACAGCAACAAGGCAAAAACATATTCCGTTAAATTCATATGTGTCTTTAGATAAGCCGATTTATGATGAGGAATCTGATCGGACATTATTAGATGTTATTTCGGAAGCGAAGGTAACGGATCCTGAAGAAATGATTATAAGTCAGGAAGAATATACAGACATAGAATCTAAAATATCTGAATTATTAAGCGATTTAGAAAGAAAAGTGCTTTCTTTATATCTAGATGGTCGTTCTTATCAAGAGATTTCGGAACAGTTAAATAGACATGTGAAATCTATTGATAACGCTTTACAGAGGGTGAAGCGGAAATTGGAACGATATATGGAAATGAGAGAGAGTACCACTTTAAATTCATAACAAATGCTACAGGTGTAAAAAATCACCTGTTTTCTTTTTGTAGAGAGTGCAAAAGGCATGTCATTGACATTGTCTTTTGTTGTATGATACATTTTTAGGGACATAATGTTACAAGGTTGGTGTAACTAATGAGAAAAAAAGTTGTACTCTCATGTGAAGAGTGTAAAAATCGAAACTACTCTACGATGAAAGATACGAGCTCAGTAGAGCGACTTGAAATAAAGAAGTTTTGTAAAACATGCAATCAGCATACAGTTCACAAGGAAACAAAATAAATAATTGAAATAATAAACTGGAGGTCCCGTAGATGCGTTTAACGAACTTTTTCGGCGATGTAGGTCGCGAAATGAAAAAAGTAAGTTGGCCTAAAAAAGATGAATTACTCCGTTCAACAGCGACTGTTATCGCTACAGTTGTCTTCTTTGCGATTTTCTTCGCAGTGGTTGATATGGGCATTTCTTCTTTAATTCGGTTAATTCTTGGTTAATTCTTGAATAAGAAGCACTTATCCATGATATAATGTTATTTATAAGAACTGTGTAAAAGCCCGGTGAACGGGTTTTTTCATTTGCGCAAAAAAATGTACGTCAGGGAGGGAAGGACGCTCGTCCTAAATGAATGGAAAAAAGTTGGTATGTTGTCCATACTTATTCTGGATATGAAAATAAAGTAAAAGCAAACCTAGAGAAACGTGTAGAATCAATGGGTATGCAAGATAAAATTTTCCGTGTTGTTGTCCCGGAAGAAGTAGAAGTAGAAATGAAAAACGGTAAAGAAAAATTAATGAAAAGAAAAGTGTTCCCAGGTTATGTATTAGTAGAGTTAATCATGACTGATGACTCTTGGTATGTTGTACGTAACACGCCAGGTGTAACTGGGTTCGTTGGTTCTTCTGGTTCTGGATCTAAACCATCACCTTTATTAGAAGAAGAAGTGGTTACCATTATGAAGCATATGGGAATGGACAACGAAGTGGTTGATTTCGACTTTGAACTTCATGAGACAGTGCGTGTAAATGAGGGGCCATTCGCAGATTATACAGGTGCTATTGAAGAAATTGATGTGGAGAAGAAAAAGGTTAGCGTGCTTGTGGACATGTTTGGTCGCGAGACTCCAGTTGAGCTTGACTTCCATCAAATTGAAAAATTATAAAATGAAACTTGAAATGAATTGTAAAAAGTGATAATATCTTTTAAGTCAGTACGTCTTCGTTATCGGAGACGTTTTTTGAAAGATTTTATCCTTACAGATAAAATATGACGTGGGAGGGCAAATCACTGTCCAATTGACCACATCACGGACTTAAGGAGGTGTGTCTCGTGGCTAAAAAGGTAATTAAAATGGTAAAGCTTCAAATTCCTGCAGGTAAAGCTAACCCAGCTCCACCAGTTGGTCCAGCATTAGGACAAGCAGGTGTTAACATCATGGGCTTCTGTAAAGAGTTTAACGCTCGTACAGCTGATCAAGCTGGTCTTATCATCCCTGTTGAAATTACGGTATTTGAGGACCGTTCATTCACTTTCATTACTAAAACTCCTCCTGCTGCTGTTCTTCTTAAGAAAGTAGCTGGTATTGAGTCTGGTTCTGGTGAACCAAACCGTAATAAAGTGGCAACTGTTAAGCGTGATAAAGTACGCGAAATCGCTGAAACTAAAATGCCTGACCTAAACGCTGCTAGTGTAGAAGCTGCAATGCGTATGGTTGAAGGTACTGCACGCAGTATGGGCATCGTTATCGAAGACTAATTCGATTTGTTTTTAAAAAAGGTTGCGGGTCTGGAATTCCAATTCGCAACCTTTATTATCGTAAATGATTATCGTTTTTAAATAAATGGATGGCGCGCATCCTCAGGTTATACCTGAAAATAAGCGTAAACGTGGGAGGTTATTCCGCTAAAACCACATTCGAGGAGGAAATAAAAATGGCTAAAAGAGGTAAAAAGTACGTAGAAGCTGCAAAGCTTGTTGATCGTGCAACTGCTTACTCTGCAACAGAAGCAGTAGAATTAGTAAAGAAAACAAACACAGCTAAATTTGATGCGACTGTAGAAGTTGCATTCCGTTTAGGTGTTGACCCTAAGAAAGCTGACCAACAAATCCGTGGTGCAGTTGTTCTTCCACACGGTACTGGTAAAGTACAACGTGTATTAGTATTCGCTAAAGGTGAAAAGGCTAAAGAAGCTGAAGCTGCTGGAGCTGACTTCGTAGGCGATGCTGATTACATCGGTAAAATCCAACAAGGTTGGTTCGATTTCGATGTAGTAGTAGCAACTCCTGACATGATGGGTGAAGTTGGTAAACTTGGTCGCGTATTAGGACCTAAAGGTTTAATGCCAAACCCTAAAACTGGAACAGTTACTTTCGATGTAACTAAAGCTGTTAACGAAATCAAAGCTGGTAAAGTTGAATACCGCGTTGATAAAGCTGGTAACATCCACGTTCCAATCGGTAAAGTATCTTTCGAAGATGCTAAATTAGTAGAAAACTTCGGAACAATTGCTGACACTTTACAAAAAGTTAAGCCAGCTGCTGCAAAAGGTACTTACATGAAGAACGTAACAGTTGCTTCTACAATGGGACCTGGCGTACGTGTAGACGTTTCTACATTAGCGTAAAATTTGGAAGTTGACTTCATAAAGAAGTTTTTATATAATCATTTATGTTGTGAATTTAATTAGTGTACCGTAGACAGTAGGTGTCAATAGACTTAATTTCCTACCTAGGTGTTAATATACGAAACGGAAATTTTTTCTGTGACTATATGCCTCCATGTCTACAAGTTGGGCATGGAGGTTTTTAGTGCACTTTCGGTACATCTTCTATATAATCTACAGGAGGTGTAATAACATGAGCAAAGTAATCGAAACTAAACAACAAGTTGTAACTGAAATCGCGGACAAACTTCGCGAAAGTAAATCTACAATCGTTGTTGACTACCGTGGTTTAACAGTTTCTGAAGTAACAGAATTACGTAAAAACTTACGTGAAGCTGGCGTTGAGTTCAAAGTTTACAAAAACTCTTTAACTCGTCGTGCTGCAGAGTCTGCTGAAATGGCTGAGTTAAACGAATTCTTAACAGGACCAAACGCAATCGCGTTCAGTAACGAGGATGTAGTTGCTCCTGCGAAAGTATTAAATGACTTCGCTACAAAACATGAAGCTTTAGAAATTAAAGCTGGTGTAATCGAAGGTAAACTTGTAACACTTGATGAGGTTAAAGCTATCGCTACTCTTCCATCACGTGAAGGCTTACTTTCTATGCTTCTTAGCGTTCTTCAAGCTCCAATCCGTAACCTTGCACTTGCTACTAAAGCAGTTGCAGAACAAAAGGAAGAGCAAGGCGCTTAATTTTTTAAAAGATAATTACTTGTTATCTATAAAACAATACAAACCTATTTAAGGGAGGATATTTACAATGACTAAAGAACAAATCATTGAAGCAGTTAAATCTATGACTGTATTAGAACTTAACGACTTAGTAAAAGCTATCGAGGAAGAATTCGGCGTAACTGCTGCTGCTCCTGTAGCTGTAGCTGGTGGCGCTGGTGAAGCTGCTGCTGAGAAAACTGAATTTGACGTAGTACTTGCAAGTGCTGGCGCTCAAAAAATCAAAGTTATCAAAGCTGTACGTGAAATCACTGGTCTTGGCTTAAAAGAAGCTAAAGAATTAGTTGACAACACTCCAAAAGCAATCAAAGAAGGCGTTTCTAAAGAGGAAGCTGAAGAAATGAAAGCTAAACTTGAAGAAGTTGGCGCTGCTGTAGAAGTTAAGTAATTAACTTTTGATGCTTTAAAAAAAGCTCGCTCTCATGCGAGCTTTTTTTTTAACTGTAAAGAAAAGAGGTGGCCATATGGCAGACCATTATTTTTCTAACGACCCTTCTAGTAAAAGTGATCGTAAGCGATGGGAATTTACACTTCGTGGATCTCGATTAACTTTCTTATCTGACCGTGGGGTGTTCTCGAAAAACGAAGTGGACTTTGGTTCTCGTCTTTTAATTGAAGCGTTTCAAGTGCCAGATATTAAAGGTGATATATTAGACGTAGGTTGTGGATATGGACCAATTGGTTTATCGTTGGCGAAAGAGTTTCAAGACCGTAAAGTTCACATGGTGGATGTGAATGAAAGGGCGCTTGAGCTTGCGAAAGAAAATGCCGCTAACAATAGAATTGGAAATGTACACATTTTTCAAAGTAACGTCTATGAAAATGTAGATGGTATGTATGCTGCTATTCTATCTAATCCTCCAATTCGTGCAGGTAAAGATATCGTGCATGAGATTTTAGAAAAGGCTGTAGAGTATTTAGTTCCAGGTGGAGAGTTGTGGATTGTTATTCAAAAGAAGCAAGGTGCACCATCTGCGCTGAAGAAACTAGAGGAAGTATTTTCTGAAGTCGAAGTTGTAGAAAAGAAAAAAGGATATTATATCATAAAATCAAAAAAACGTTGACGGTTATTTTTGGCTATGTTAACATTATACAATGCCAATATATGATTTTCTGCGTTGAGAAAGATGTATATTTTTGTTTCTCTTGGAAAAGATAGTAAAATCAGCAGATTATGAAACAGAATGATGGTTTTCTTATAGAAGCCATTTTTCTTTTTTGAGCAGGTAGAAAGACTCAACGTATTTATCTTTAAGAGAAAAAAACTACGCTAATAGCAGTAGTTGTATTTATTTGTGATTTTGCACAAATTTTTTTGTGCATTTATAATACTCATGATTTGAGGGGTGAAGCAGTTGACAGGTCAACTAGTTCAATACGGACGCCACCGCCAACGAAGAAGTTATGCCCGTATTAGTGAAGTATTAGAGTTACCAAATCTTATCGAAATTCAAACCTCTTCTTATCAGTGGTTTCTTGATGAGGGTTTGCGAGAAATGTTCCAAGACATTTCTCCGATCGAAGACTTTACGGGAAATCTATCGCTTGAATTTATCGACTACAGCTTAGGTGAACCTAAATACTCTGTAGACGAATGCAAAGAGCGTGATGTGACGTATGCAGCACCACTTCGTGTAAAAGTGCGTCTAATCAACAAGGAAACTGGTGAAGTAAAAGAACAAGATGTGTTCATGGGAGATTTCCCACTCATGACAGAGACTGGAACATTCGTAATTAACGGTGCAGAACGTGTTATCGTTTCCCAGTTAGTTCGCTCTCCAAGCGTATACTATAGTGGCAAAGTGGATAAAAACGGAAAACGTGGTTTTACTGCTACTGTAATTCCAAACCGCGGAGCTTGGTTAGAGTATGAGACAGATGCTAAGGATGTTGTATATGTGCGTATTGACCGTACGCGTAAACTTCCTGTAACTGTTTTGTTACGCGCATTAGGGTTTGGCTCTGATCAAGAAATCACCGAGCTTTTAGGTGATAACGAATACTTAAGCAACACATTAGAAAAAGACAACACAGATAGCACAGAAAAAGCATTGCTTGAAATTTATGAGCGTCTACGTCCTGGTGAACCACCAACAGTAGAAAATGCTAAGAGCTTACTTGTGTCTCGTTTCTTCGATCCAAAGCGCTACGATTTAGCAAATGTAGGTCGCTATAAGATCAACAAGAAGTTACACATTAAAAACAGATTGTTTAATCAACGTTTAGCTGAAACATTAGTGGATCCAGAAACTGGTGAAATTTTAGCGGCGGAAGGAACAATCTTAGATCGTCGTACACTTGATCGCATTTTACCTTACTTAGAGAAAAACATTGGATTCAAAACAGCGAAACCAATGGGTGGAGTGGTAGAAGGCGATGTTGAGCTGCAATCTATTAAGATTTATGCTCCTGAGTCAGAAGGCGAACGCGTAATTAATGTAATTGGTAATGCAAATATTACTCGTGATGTAAAACACATCACACCGGGTGATATCCTTGCTTCTATCAGTTACTTCTTCAACCTACTATACAAAGTGGGGGATACAGATGATATCGACCATTTAGGAAACCGTCGTCTGCGTTCTGTTGGAGAACTATTACAAAATCAATTCCGTATCGGTCTTTCTCGTATGGAACGTGTTGTTCGTGAGAGAATGTCGATTCAAGATACAAATGCAATTACACCACAAGCGTTAATTAACATTCGCCCGGTTATTGCATCTATTAAAGAGTTCTTCGGAAGTTCTCAGTTATCTCAGTTCATGGATCAAACAAACCCATTAGCAGAGTTAACTCACAAACGAAGACTATCTGCATTAGGACCCGGTGGTTTAACGCGTGAGCGCGCAGGCTTTGAAGTACGTGACGTTCACTACTCTCACTATGGTCGTATGTGTCCGATTGAAACACCAGAGGGACCAAACATCGGTTTGATTAACTCATTATCATCGTTCGCGAAAGTAAATGAGTTTGGTTTCATTGAAACACCATACCGTCGTGTTGATCCAGAATCTGGTCTTGTAACAGGGCAGGTTGATTACTTAACAGCAGATGAAGAAGATAATTATGTTGTAGCCCAAGCGAATATGAAATTATCTGAAGAAGGAGAATTCCTTAGCGAAGATATCGTAGCTCGTTTCCGTGGTGAAAACATTGTCACAAATAAAGAACGCATCGACTACATGGATGTATCTCCAAAACAAGTAGTGTCAGCAGCGACAGCTTGTATTCCGTTCTTAGAAAACGATGACTCTAACCGCGCACTTATGGGAGCGAACATGCAACGTCAGGCGGTTCCGTTAATGAATCCGGAATCTCCGATTGTAGGTACAGGTATGGAGTACGTATCAGCAAAAGACTCAGGTGCTGCAGTAATCTGTAAACACCCTGGTGTTGTTGAACGCGTAGAAGCACGTGAAGTTTGGGTACGTCGCTATGTAGAAGTTGACGGTCAAACAGTAAAAGGCGACTTAGATCGCTACAAAATGCAAAAATTCATTCGTTCTAACCAAGGAACTTGCTACAACCAACGTCCAATCGTAAGTGTTGGAAATGAAGTTGTAAAAGGTGAGATTCTTGCGGATGGTCCTTCTATGGAATTAGGTGAACTAGCACTTGGACGTAACGTGCTTGTTGGCTTCATGACTTGGGACGGTTATAACTACGAGGATGCGATCATTATGAGTGAGCGCCTTGTAAAAGATGATGTGTACACTTCTATTCATATTGAAGAATATGAGTCAGAAGCTCGTGATACGAAGCTTGGACCAGAAGAGATTACACGTGACATTCCAAACGTTGGGGAAGATGCATTACGCAACCTTGACGAGCGCGGTATCATTCGCGTTGGTGCGGAAGTAAAAGATGGAGATTTACTTGTTGGTAAAGTAACACCTAAAGGTGTAACAGAATTAACAGCTGAAGAACGTCTATTACATGCTATCTTTGGAGAAAAAGCACGTGAAGTACGTGATACATCACTACGTGTACCACACGGTGGTGGCGGTATTATCTTAGACGTAAAAGTATTCAACCGTGAAGATGGCGATGAATTGCCACCAGGCGTGAATCAACTTGTACGTGCATATATCGTTCAAAAACGTAAAATCTCTGAAGGTGATAAGATGGCCGGACGTCACGGTAACAAAGGTGTTATCTCTCGTATTTTACCAGAAGAAGATATGCCTTACTTACCAGACGGTACGCCAATCGATATCATGTTAAACCCATTAGGGGTACCATCTCGTATGAATATCGGTCAGGTATTAGAGCTTCATCTTGGTATGGCAGCAAGATACCTTGGTATTCACATTGCAACACCAGTATTCGATGGTGCTCGTGAGGAAGATGTTTGGGGCACGATTGAAGAAGCTGGTATGGCAAATGACGCGAAAACAATCCTGTATGACGGACGTACTGGTGAACCATTCGATAACCGCGTATCTGTTGGTGTCATGTATATGATCAAACTTGCGCACATGGTTGACGATAAACTTCATGCTCGTTCTACTGGACCATACTCACTTGTAACGCAGCAGCCTCTTGGAGGTAAAGCTCAGTTCGGTGGACAGCGTTTCGGTGAGATGGAGGTTTGGGCACTTGAAGCTTACGGTGCTGCTTATACTCTTCAAGAAATCTTAACAGTGAAGTCTGATGATGTTGTTGGACGTGTTAAGACGTATGAAGCAATTGTTAAAGGCGAAAATGTTCCAGAACCAGGCGTTCCTGAATCATTCAAAGTATTGATTAAAGAGCTGCAAAGTTTAGGTATGGACGTTAAAATGATGTCTAGCGACGATAAAGAAATCGAAATGCGTGATACAGAAGATGACGATGATCATCAATCAGCAGATAAATTGAATGTCGAAGTTGAGACAACTAAAGAATAATTGGGATAACCTGTAGACTAAAAGGGAGGTAGGCCCCTTGATAGATGTAAATAACTTTGAATATATGAAGATTGGACTTGCTTCACCTGACAAGATTCGTTCTTGGTCATACGGTGAAGTTAAGAAACCAGAAACAATTAACTATCGTACGTTAAAGCCTGAAAAAGATGGCTTGTTCTGTGAGCGTATTTTCGGACCACAAAAGGACTGGGAATGTCATTGCGGAAAATACAAACGTGTACGTTATAAAGGTGTAGTTTGTGATCGATGTGGCGTTGAAGTAACGCGTGCAAAAGTTCGTCGTGAACGTATGGGTCATATCGAATTAGCTGCTCCTGTATCTCATATTTGGTATTTCAAAGGTATCCCGAGCCGCATGGGACTTGTCTTAGACATGTCCCCTCGCGCGCTTGAAGAAGTAATTTATTTCGCTTCTTATGTTGTAACAGAAAGTGGAGATACACCACTTGATAAGAAGCAATTACTTTCTGAAAAAGAATACCGTGCATATCGTGATCGATATGGTAGCACATTCCAAGCTGCTATGGGTGCGGAAGCGATTAAAAAGCTACTACAAGACATCGATTTAGATAAAGAAGTAGACTTCTTAAAAGAAGAATTAAAAACAGCGCAAGGACAACGCCGTACTCGTGCTATTAAACGTCTAGAAGTATTAGAAGCATTCCGTAACTCTGGAAATCACCCATCTTGGATGATCCTAGATGTTCTTCCAGTTATCCCGCCAGAACTACGCCCAATGGTACAGTTGGATGGTGGACGTTTTGCTACTTCTGACTTAAACGACTTATACCGTCGTGTAATTAACCGTAATAATCGTTTAAAACGTCTATTGGACTTAGGTGCACCAAGCATCATCGTTCAAAACGAAAAACGTATGTTACAAGAAGCTGTAGACGCATTAATCGATAATGGTCGCCGTGGCCGTCCAGTTACTGGACCAGGTAACCGTCCATTAAAATCACTATCTCACATGCTTAAAGGTAAACAAGGACGTTTCCGTCAAAACTTATTAGGTAAACGTGTTGACTACTCTGGCCGTTCTGTAATCGTTGTAGGACCGAACTTAAAGATGTACCAATGTGGATTACCGAAAGAAATGGCGCTTGAATTGTTTAAGCCTTTCGTTATGAAAGAGTTAGTTGGAAAAGGTTTAGCACACAACATTAAGAGTGCTAAACGTAAAATCGAGCGTGTACAACCTGAAGTTTGGGACGTTTTAGAATCTGTGATCAAAGAGCATCCAGTACTTCTAAACCGCGCACCAACACTTCACCGTCTTGGTATCCAGGCGTTTGAACCTACATTAGTAGAAGGTCGCGCAATTCGTCTTCACCCACTTGTATGTACTGCATACAACGCGGACTTTGACGGTGACCAAATGGCAGTTCACGTACCGTTATCATCAGAGGCACAAGCAGAAGCTCGTATTCTTATGTTAGCGGCACAAAACATCTTGAATCCAAAAGACGGAAAACCAGTTGTTACTCCATCTCAGGATATGGTATTAGGTAACTACTACTTAACACTTGAGCGTGAAGGCGCAATCGGTGAAGGTATGGTCTTCAAAGATGCAAACGAAGCAATACTTGCATACCAAAATGGATATGTACATCTGCACACACGTGTTGCAGTTGCTGCAAGTTCAGTAAATAATGTAACATTTACTGAAGAGCAAAAAGGTAAGCTTCTATTAACAACAGTTGGTAAATTAATATTTAACGAAATTTTACCAGAGTCGTTCCCTTATATTAATGAACCGACAAACTCAAACCTTGAAAAAGAAACACCAGCGGAGTATTTCGTTGAAAAAGGTGCGAACATTAAAGAAATTATTGCTAGTCGCGAAGAAGTGGCGCCATTTAGCAAGAAGATCCTTGGTAACATCATTGCGGAAGTATTCAAACGTTTCCAAATTACGGAAACATCTCGCATGCTTGACCGCATGAAAAACTTAGGATTTAAGTACTCTACAAAAGCTGGTATTACAGTTGGGGTATCTGACATTCTTGTATTAGGCGAAAAAGATGAAATTCTCCATGAAGCACAAGCAAAAGTAGATAATGTAATTAAACAATTCCGTCGCGGTTTAATCACGGAAGAAGAACGTTACGATCGCGTTATCTCTATTTGGAGTAATGCAAAAGATGTTATCCAAGGAAAACTGATGAAATCCTTGAATAAACGCAACCCAATCTTCATGATGAGTGATTCCGGTGCCCGTGGTAATGCATCAAACTTTACTCAGCTTGCTGGTATGCGTGGTCTGATGGCCAATCCATCTGGTCGTATTATCGAACTTCCAATTAAATCAAGTTTCCGTGAAGGTTTAACAGTACTTGAGTACTTCATCTCTACGCATGGTGCGCGTAAAGGTCTTGCCGATACAGCACTTAAAACTGCCGATTCTGGTTACTTAACACGTCGTCTTGTAGACGTTGCACAAGATGTAATTGTCCGTGAAGATGATTGTGGAACAGATCGTGGTCTATTAATTGGTGCGATTAAAGAGGGTAATGAAGTAATTGAGTCATTATATGATCGTCTTGTTGGACGTTTTGCAAGAAAAACTGTAAAACATCCTGAAACAGGTGAAGTATTAGTTAGTGAAAACCAACTAATTACTGAAGATATCGCTCATATCGTTGAAAATTCGGGTGTTGAAACTGTAAACATTCGTTCAGCGTTCACGTGTAACACTCGCCACGGTGTATGTAAGAAGTGTTACGGTCGTAACTTAGCAACTGGTACAGACGTAGAAGTAGGAGAAGCGGTAGGTATTATCGCAGCTCAATCTATTGGTGAGCCAGGTACACAGTTAACGATGCGTACGTTCCATACAGGTGGGGTTGCCGGAGATGATATCACTCAAGGTTTACCTCGTATCCAAGAGATCTTCGAAGCTCGTAACCCGAAAGGTCAGGCAGTTATCAGTGAAATCGATGGTGTTATCGCAGCGATCAACGATGTTAAAGATCGCCAAGAAGTAGTTGTACAGGGTGAAGTTGAAGCTCGTACGTATGCTATTCCTTACGGTGCGCGTCTGAAAGTAACTTTAGGACAGCCGATTAGCCACGGTAAAGAGTTAACAGAAGGTTCTATTGATCCGAAAGAATTACTAAAAGTAACGGACATTACGGCGGTTCAAGAATACTTACTACGTGAAGTTCAAAAAGTATACCGTATGCAAGGGGTAGAAATTGGTGACAAACACGTAGAAGTAATGGTACGTCAAATGTTACGTAAAGTTCGTGTAAGTGACGCGGGTGAAACAGATGTATTACCAGGAACACTACTAGATATCCATCAGTTTACTGATGCGAATGCGAAGGTGTTACTGAAAGGTAAACAACCAGCAACGGCTAGACCTGTTCTGCTTGGTATTACAAAAGCTTCACTTGAAACTGATTCATTCTTATCTGCAGCATCGTTCCAAGAAACGACACGTGTCTTAACTGATGCAGCGATTAAGGGTAAACGCGATGAGCTTCTAGGATTGAAAGAAAATGTTATTATCGGTAAACTTGTTCCTGCTGGAACGGGTATGAATCGTTATCGCAAAGTGGATCTTGTAAAAACAACACAAGGTGACATGAATGTAGAAAACGATGAAGTTTATGTGGAACAGTAAAATTTTCCGTCGTAAATTTTGTATAAAAACAGTTAATCCTAGTTGACATTGTATGAGTCAAAATGTTACTATAATCAAGGTTGCTCCTGAACGATGCTTTGGAGGATATTTATATGTCTTATCAAAAAGTGTCAAATGCTGAAAATGTAGTCGTTGGTCATAAACGTACATTGGAGGCAATCAAAAATGGTATAGTTAAAGAAGTTGTTATTGCGGAAGATGCTGATATGCGGTTAACCCATATGATCATTCGTACTGCCTTGCAACATAACATACCCATAACCAAAGTTGAATCAGTTCGTAAGCTTGGAAAAGTTTCGGGGATTCAAGTGGGAGCTTCAGCAATAGGAATAATAAGTTAAAACTGTTTTTGTGAGGAGAGAGCATTTGCTCTTCCTTGCAAAAACTTTGTTTTCAACTAATAATGAACCACCTGGATATGTGGTCATACAAACATGCGAAGGGAGGATAATCAAATGCCTACTATTAACCAATTAGTGAGAAATGGTCGTACTGATAAAGTATGGAAATCTAAATCACCTGCGTTAAACAAAGGGTTCAACTCTTTAAAGAAAAAATCAACTGATATCTCTGCACCTCAAAAACGTGGTGTATGTACTCGTGTTGGTACAATGACTCCAAAGAAACCTAACTCAGCGTTACGTAAATACGCTCGTGTACGTTTAACAAACGGTATCGAGGTTACAGCTTACATCCCAGGTATCGGTCATAACCTACAAGAGCATAGCGTAGTATTAATTCGCGGTGGTCGAGTAAAGGATTTACCAGGGGTACGTTACCACATCGTTCGTGGTGCGCTTGATACAGCTGGTGTTGACAAACGTATGCAAGGACGTTCTAAATATGGTACTAAGCGACCAAAACCTGCTAAAAAATAATAAACTTATAATGAAAGGAGGAACTCAATATGCCTCGTAAAGGACCTGTTGCGAAACGTGACGTGTTACCAGATCCAATGTACAAGTCTAAGCTAGTAACACGCCTTATCAACAAAATGATGGTTGACGGTAAAAAAGGTAAATCTCAAACAATTCTTTATAACGCTTTCGATATCGTTCGTGAACGTTCAGATAAAGACCCTATGGAAGTATTCGAGCAAGCTCTTAAGAACATCATGCCTGTTCTTGAAGTACGTGCTCGTCGTGTTGGTGGTGCTAACTACCAAGTTCCAGTTGAGGTTCGTCCAGAACGCCGTACAACTTTAGGTCTTCGCTGGTTAGTAAACTATGCTCGTCTTCGTGGTGAAAAAACTATGGAAGAGCGTCTAGCTTACGAAATCTTAGATGCAGCTAACAACGCTGGTGCATCTGTTAAGAAACGTGAAGACACTCATAAAATGGCAGAAGCTAACAAAGCATTTGCTCATTACCGTTGGTAGGATTCAACGTAAAATAAATGTAAGCATAAACCGCTTTATTTGTCGCTTATGGAAGTGTGGAGAGGGAGAATGCCTCTCCCTTTCGTTGGGCGCTCGTTTTACATAATGAGGGTACTGGACATACTGACATGTGTAACAATATAAAGTGGCTTTTTTGCTACTTAAAATAAAAAAATCCAATCCATATATGGAAGGAGCAAGACACCAAATGACAAGAGAGTTCTCTTTAGAAAACACTCGTAATATTGGTATCATGGCTCACATCGATGCTGGTAAAACAACAGCAACTGAGCGTATTCTGTATTATACAGGACGTATTCATAAAATCGGTGAAACTCATGAAGGTGCATCTCAGATGGACTGGATGGAGCAAGAGCAAGAGCGTGGTATCACAATTACTTCTGCTGCAACTACAGCTCAATGGAAAGGTCACCGTGTAAACATCATTGACACTCCAGGACACGTAGACTTCACAGTAGAAGTAGAACGTTCTTTACGCGTACTTGATGGTGCGGTAGCAGTACTTGATGCACAATCTGGTGTAGAACCACAAACAGAAACTGTTTGGCGTCAGGCTACTACTTACGGTGTACCTCGTATCGTATTCGTTAACAAAATGGATAAGATTGGTGCAGATTTCTTATACTCTGTAGGAACAATCCACGATCGTTTACAAGCAAACGCACACCCAATTCAGTTACCAATCGGTGCTGAAGATGAGTTCAATGGTATCATTGACCTTGTTGAAGAATGTGCTTACATGTACGGTAACGATTTAGGAACAGACATCGAGCGTGTTGAAATTCCTGAAGAGCACAAAGAATTAGCTGCAGAATACCGTGGAAAACTTATTGAAGCGGTAGCTGAGCTTGATGAAGAAATGATGATGAAGTACCTAGAAGGTGAAGAAATCACTGTAGAAGAGCTTAAAGCTGGTATCCGTAAGGCTACAACTTCTGTAGAATTCTTCCCAGTAATCTGTGGTTCTGCATTCAAAAATAAAGGTGTTCAAATTCTGTTAGACGCAGTTATCGACTACCTACCATCTCCATTAGACGTACCAGCTATTAAAGGTACTCTTCCGGATACAGATGAAGAAATCGAACGTAAGTCTAGCGATGAAGAACCATTCGCAGCTTTAGCATTCAAAATCATGACTGACCCTTATGTTGGTAAGTTAACGTTCTTCCGTGTGTATTCTGGTGTGTTAAACTCTGGATCATACGTGAAAAACTCAACTAAAGGTAAGCGTGAGCGTGTAGGTCGTATCCTACAAATGCACGCTAACAGCCGTGAAGAGATTTCAACAGTTTACGCTGGTGATATCGCTGCTGCTGTAGGTTTAAAAGATACTACTACTGGTGATACTCTTTGTGATGAGAAGAGTCTTGTTATCCTTGAGTCTATGGAATTCCCAGAGCCAGTTATCTCTGTAGCTATCGAACCAAAATCTAAAGCTGACCAAGATAAAATGGGTACAGCATTATCTAAGCTTTCTGAAGAAGATCCAACATTCCGTGCTCACACTGACCAAGAAACTGGCCAAACAATCATCGCTGGTATGGGTGAACTTCACCTTGATATCATCGTTGACCGTATGCGTCGTGAATTCAAAGTGGAAGCAAACGTTGGTGCTCCTCAGGTAGCATACCGTGAGACTTTCCGCGCTGCTGCGAAAGTTGAAGGTAAGTTCGCTCGTCAATCTGGTGGTCGTGGACAATTCGGTCACGTTTGGATTGAGTTTGAACCTAATGAAGAAGGTAAAGGTTTTGAATTCCAAAACAAAATCGTCGGTGGTGTAGTTCCACGTGAATACATCCCAGCTGTTGGAGCGGGTCTTGAAGACTCACTTAAAAATGGTGTACTAGCTGGTTATCCACTAGTTGACATCAAAGCTGCGTTAGTTGACGGATCTTACCATGATGTCGATTCATCTGAGATGGCGTTCAAAATCGCTGCATCTATGGCACTTAAAGCTGCGGTTTCTAAATGTAGCCCAGTAATTCTTGAGCCAATGATGAAAGTTGAAGTTGTAATTCCTGAAGAGTACATGGGTGACATTATGGGCGACGTAACATCTCGTCGTGGACGTGTAGAAGGTATGGAAGCTCGCGGTAACGCACAAGTTGTTCGCGCTATGGTTCCACTTTCTGAAATGTTCGGTTATGCAACGGCATTACGTTCTAACACTCAAGGACGCGGAACATTCTCAATGACATTTGATCATTATGAAGAAGTACCGAAGTCTGTTTCTGAAGAAATTATTAAAAAAAATAAAGGTGAATAATTGATTTTTATCGATTGTTCAAGTATAACTACTTATGTAAGCTTAGAAAGTGGGACGTAAGTTTCACTTTCTAGTCTAAATATAAAATAACCTATATAAACTAAGGAGGAATTTAGAATGGCTAAAGCTAAATTCGAACGTTCTAAACCCCATGTTAACATCGGTACAATCGGCCACGTTGACCATGGTAAAACTACATTAACTGCTGCGATCACTACAGTTCTTGCAAAAGCTGGTGGTGCTGAAGCACGCGGATACGATCAAATCGACGCTGCTCCAGAAGAAAGAGAGCGCGGAATCACAATCTCAACTGCACACGTTGAGTACGAAACTGAAACTCGTCACTATGCACACGTTGACTGCCCAGGTCACGCTGACTATGTTAAAAACATGATCACTGGTGCTGCTCAAATGGACGGCGGTATCTTAGTAGTATCTGCTGCTGATGGCCCAATGCCTCAAACACGTGAGCACATCCTTCTTTCTCGTCAAGTAGGTGTTCCTTACATCGTTGTATTCTTAAACAAATGCGACATGGTAGACGACGAAGAATTATTAGAATTAGTAGAAATGGAAGTTCGCGACCTATTATCTGAATACGGATTCCCAGGCGACGACATTCCTGTAATCAAAGGTTCTGCTCTTAAAGCTCTTCAAGGAGAAGCTGATTGGGAAGCAAAAATCATTGAATTAATGACTGAAGTTGATGCTTACATCCCAACTCCAGAACGTGAAACTGACAAACCATTCTTAATGCCTATCGAGGATGTATTCTCTATCACAGGTCGTGGTACAGTTGCAACTGGTCGTGTAGAGCGCGGAATCGTTAAAGTTGGTGACGTAGTAGAAATCATCGGTCTTGCTGAAGAAAATGCTTCTACAACTGTAACTGGTGTAGAGATGTTCCGTAAACTTCTTGACCAAGCTCAAGCTGGAGACAACATCGGTGCTTTACTTCGTGGGGTTGCTCGTGAAGACATCCAACGTGGACAAGTTCTTGCTAAAACTGGCTCTGTAAAAGCTCACGCTAAATTCAAAGCTGAAGTTTTCGTATTATCTAAAGAAGAAGGTGGACGTCACACTCCATTCTTCGCTAACTACCGTCCTCAGTTCTACTTCCGTACAACTGACGTAACTGGTATCATCCAATTACCAGAAGGTACTGAAATGGTAATGCCTGGTGACAACATCGAAATGACTATTGAACTTATCGCTCCAATCGCTATCGAAGAGGGAACTAAATTCTCTATTCGTGAAGGTGGACGTACAGTAGGTTACGGTGTAGTTGCTACTATCGTTGAGTAATCTTAACTGATATAAAAAAACCCAAGGGATTTTCCCTTGGGTTTTTTGTTTGTATTTATATGATGAATGAAATAATTTTTTTATATTTTGACGAGTTTCTTCTATAATAATACAAAATCAATAAAACTAAAATCCAGAAACTGTAAAAAGAATTCTGTGGGATGAAAACTTGAAATTCTTTAAAGTGCCATGTATAATAGCAAAAGTAGAGAAAAGCAGATGCAATCAAAAAGATGCTTGCATCTAGACGAATAACATTGTATAATAGACAATGTTGGTCTTTGACTGCGATGAAGTGGAAGGTTGCTGACACACCCGGCCGCTTTGCCATGGCATGGTGTGGGGAAATTTCCATGGAGAAGGTCTATTTTAGAAATAGGCGAACGAAGGAGGGAAAATAATGGCAAAAGAAAAAATTCGTATCCGTTTAAAAGCTTATGATCACCGTATTCTTGATCAATCAGCTGAGAAAATTGTAGAAACAGCTAAGCGTTCTGGGGCAACAGTTTCTGGTCCGATCCCATTACCAACTGAGAAGACTATTTACACAATTCTTCGTGCTGTTCATAAGTACAAAGATTCTCGTGAGCAATTCGAAATGCGCACACACAAACGTTTAATCGATATCGTGAGTCCTACTCCACAAACAGTAGATTCATTAATGCGTTTAGACTTACCGTCTGGTGTAGATATCGAAATCAAACTATAATTCATATAACTTAAAAATGTAGGAGGTGTAACTCATGACCAAAGGAATCTTAGGAAGAAAGATCGGTATGACTCAAGTATTTGCTGAGAACGGTGAGTTAATCCCAGTAACAGTTATCGCTGCTAATCCAAACGTTGTTCTTCAAAAGAAAACAACTGAAACTGATGGCTACAATGCAATCCAGTTAGGATTTGAAGATAAACGTGAAAAGTTAACTAACAAACCTGAACAAGGCCACACTGCTAAAGCATCTACAACTCCTAAGCGCTTCATTCGCGAAATCCGCGATGCAGACGTGGACGGATTAGAGGTTGGTCAAGAGGTAAAAGTTGAAGTTTTCGCTGCAGGTGAAATCGTTGACGTAACAGGAATTTCTAAAGGTAAAGGTTTCCAAGGTGTTATCAAACGCCACGGACAATCTCGCGGACCTATGTCTCATGGTTCTCGCTATCACCGTCGTCCAGGTTCAATGGGCCCAGTTGCTCCGAACCGTGTATTCAAAGGCAAAAAACTTGCTGGACGTATGGGTGGAGACCAAGTTACTATCCAAAACTTAGAAATCGTTCAAGTTGACGCTGAGCGCAACTTATTACTAGTAAAAGGTAACGTTCCAGGTGCTAAGAAATCTCTTGTAGTTGTTCAAGGCGCTGTGAAGGTTAGCAAATAATTCACAATAGGAAGGAGGAATTCCAATGCCAAAAGTTACTGTATATAACCAAACTGGTTCACAGGTTGGTGAAATCGAATTAGCTGAAGCTATTTTCGGTATCGAACCAAATGAAGCTGTACTTTTCGAAGCTGTAATGATGCAACGTGCATCTTTACGTCAAGGTACACACAAAGTAAAAACTCGTTCTGAAGTTCGTGGTGGTGGTCGTAAACCATGGCGTCAAAAAGGAACTGGACGTGCTCGTCAAGGGTCTATCCGCTCTCCTCAATGGCGTGGTGGTGGTACGGTATTCGGACCTACACCAAGAAGCTATGCGTACAAACTTCCTAAGAAGGTTCGTCGTTTAGCAATCAAATCTGCATTAGCTACTAAAGTAGTTGAGAACAACATTGTAGTTCTTGAAGACCTAGTGTTAAATGCACCAAAAACAAAAGACATGCTAGCAGTACTTAAAGGATTAACTGTTGAGAAGAAAGCTCTTATCGTAACTGCTGATGCAAACGAATCTGTAGAGTTATCTGCTCGCAATATCCCTGGAGTAACAGTAATCACTGCTGATGGCGTAAACGTTTTAGACGTGCTTCATCATGATAAGCTAATCATGACAAAAGCGGCAGTGGAAAAAGTAGAGGAGGTGCTTGCATAATGAGAGATCCTCGTGATATCATTAAGCGCCCAGTTATCACTGAACGTTCTATGGAAATGATGGCTGAAAAAAAATACACGTTCGATGTGGACGTTAAATCTAATAAAACAGAAGTTAAAGATGCTCTTGAAGCGATCTTTGGTGTTAAAGTAGAAAAAGTGAACATCATGAACTACAAGCCGAAAGCAAAACGCGTTGGTCGTCACGCTGGTTTTACTAGCCGTCGTCGTAAAGCAATCGTTAAGCTAACTGCTGACAGCAAAGAAATCGAAATCTTCCAAGGTGTTTAATTCTTACTAAAGAAGGAGGGAAATTGAGATGGGAATTAAAAAGTATAATCCAACTACTAACGGTCGTCGTAATATGACTACGAATGATTTCGCTGAAATCACGACTGACAGACCAGAAAAGTCATTACTTGCTCCTTTAAGCAAGAAGGCTGGTCGTAATAACCAAGGTAAAATTACTGTACGTCATCAAGGTGGCGGACATAAGCGTCAATACCGTATCATCGACTTTAAGCGTAACAAAGATGGAATTCCAGGACGCGTTGCTACGATCGAATACGATCCAAACCGCTCTGCGAATATCGCATTAATTAACTACGTTGACGGTGAAAAACGTTACATTCTTGCTCCTAAATCTTTAGAAGTAGGTATGGAAGTTATGTCTGGCCCAGAAGCTGACATCAAAATCGGTAACGCATTACCATTAATCAACATTCCAGTAGGTACTGTTGTTCATAATATCGAGCTTAAGCCTGGCCGTGGCGGACAATTAGTTCGTTCTGCTGGTACTTCTGCTCAAGTACTTGGTAAAGAAGGTAAATACGTACTTGTACGTTTAACTTCTGGTGAAGTACGTCTTGTATTATCTGCTTGTCGCGCTTCAATCGGTCAAGTAGGTAACGAACAGCACGAACTTATCAAAATCGGTAAAGCAGGTCGCTCTCGCTGGTTAGGTAAACGCCCAACAGTTCGTGGTTCTGTAATGAACCCGGTTGATCACCCACACGGTGGTGGTGAAGGACGTTCTCCAATCGGACGTAAGTCTCCAATGTCTCCATGGGGTAAACCAACTCTTGGATTCAAGACTCGTAAGAAAAACAAAGCGTCTGACAAATTCATCGTTCGTCGTCGTAAAAAATAATGGGATTGTAGTACGGTTCATTTCTAGAACCGTACGCCAATCACGAAGGGAGGCACCAAAATGGCTCGTAGCTTAAAAAAAGGACCATTTGTCGATGATCACTTAATGAGCAAAATGGAAAAATTAGTTGCATCTGAGCAAAAACAAGTTGTTAAAACTTGGTCTCGCCGTTCAACAATCTTCCCTCAGTTCATCGGACACACAATCGCTGTATATGATGGTCGTAAACACGTACCTGTGTACATCACTGAGGATATGGTTGGCCATAAGTTAGGTGAATTCGCACCAACTCGTACGTATAAAGGTCACCTTGCTGACGATAAGAAAACTAGAAGATAATGAGAGGAGGCACTTCAATGCAAGCTAAAGCAGTAGCGAGAACAGTTCGTATTGCTCCTCGTAAAGTTCGTTTAGTAGTAGACTTAATCCGAGGTAAGCAAGTGGGTGAAGCGATTGCTATCCTTAACCACACACCAAAAACTGCTTCTCCAGTTGTAGAGAAAGTTTTAAAATCTGCAATCGCAAATGCAGAGCACAATTATGAGATGGATATTAACAACCTAGTTGTTGAAAAAGTTTTCGTTGACGAAGGTCCAACGTTGAAACGTTTCCGTCCACGTGCAATGGGTCGTGCAAGCCAAATTAACAAACGCACAAGCCACATTACAGTTGTGGTATCAGAAAAGAAGGAGGGATAATCGATGGGTCAAAAGGTTAATCCAATTGGTCTTCGTGTCGGCGTTATCCGTGACTGGGAATCTCGTTGGTTCGCAGAGAAAGATTATGCTACATTACTACATGAAGACATCAAAATCCGTGAGTACATTACTGTACGCTTAAAAGATTCTGCTGTTGCTAAAGTAGAAATCGAACGTGCAGCAAATCGTGTAAATGTTACAATTCACACTGCAAAACCTGGTATGGTAATTGGTAAAGGTGGTACTGAAGTTGAAGCACTTCGTAAAGCTCTTAACCAATTAACAGGCAAGCGTGTACACATCAACATTTTAGAAGTTAAGAGAGCTGATCTTAACGCTAAATTAGTAGGCGAAAACATCGCTCGTCAATTAGAAAACCGTGTATCATTCCGTCGTGCACAAAAGCAAGTTATTCAACGTGCTATGCGTGCAGGTGCTAAAGGTATTAAAACACAGGTTTCTGGTCGTCTTGGCGGAGCTGATATCGCTCGTGCAGAATCTTACAGTGAAGGAACTGTTCCACTTCATACACTTCGCGCTGATATTGACTATGCAGCAGTTGAAGCTGATACAACATACGGTAAATTAGGCGTAAAAGTATGGATCTACCGTGGAGAAGTCCTTCCTACAAAAAAGAAAGCTTCTGAGGAAGGAGGAAAATAATATGTTAATGCCAAAACGCGTAAAATATCGTAGAGAGCATCGTGGTAAAATGCGTGGTCGTGCAAAAGGTGGAACTGAAATTGCTTTCGGTGAATTCGGTTTACAAGCACAAGCTGCTTCATGGATTACAAACCGTCAAATCGAAGCTGCTCGTCGTGCAATGACTCGTTACATGAAACGTGGCGGTAAAGTATGGATTAAAATTTTCCCTTCTAAACCTTACACTGCAAAACCTCTAGAAGTACGTATGGGTTCCGGTAAAGGGGCACCAGAAGGCTGGGTAGCAGTAGTAAAACCTGGGAAAATTATGTTCGAAATCGCGGGTGTATCTGAAGAGGTAGCACGCGAAGCATTACGTCTTGCAGCTCACAAGTTACCTGTGAAATGTAAATTCGTAAAACGTGAAGAAAATGGTGGTGAATCTAATGAAAACTAATGATATTCGTGAATTAACCACTGCCGAAATCGAAACAAAAGTTAAAGCTTTAAAGGAAGAATTGTTCAATCTTCGCTTCCAACTTGCTACAGGACAATTAGAGAATCCAACTCGCATTCGTGAAGTGCGTAAAGCAATTGCTCGTATGAAAACTGTAGTTCGTGAAAGAGAGATCGGAATTAATCGATAAATTGAGGGGAGGTTTGCATAGTGAGCGAACGTAACCAACGCAAAGTTTATACTGGTCGTGTTGTGTCTGACAAAATGGACAAAACGATTACAGTTTTAGTTGAAACTTACAAAACTCATTCCTTGTACGGAAAACGTGTTAAGTATTCTAAGAAGTACAAAGCCCATGATGAGCAAAACCAAGCGAAACTTGGCGATATCGTTAAAATCATGGAAACTCGCCCGCTTTCTGCTACTAAGCGTTTCCGTTTAGTTGAAATCGTTGAAGAAGCGGTTATTATCTAAATAGACGAATCGGAATTTTTAGTCCGAAGGGAGGTTTCATAACATGATCCAACAAGAATCTCGTTTGAAAGTTGCTGACAACTCTGGTGCACGTGAACTTTTAACAATTAAAGTATTAGGCGGCTCTGGTCGTAAATATGCTAACATTGGTGACATTATCGTTGCTACGGTAAAACAAGCAACACCAGGTGGCGTTGTTAAAAAAGGTGACGTTGTTAAAGCAGTAGTGGTACGTACGAAGAGCGGAGCTCGTCGTCCGGACGGTTCTTATATCAAATTTGATGAAAACGCAGCGGTTATCATCAAAGACGATAAGAGCCCACGTGGTACTCGTATCTTCGGACCAGTAGCTCGTGAATTACGTGATAGCAACTTCATGAAGATCGTTTCTTTAGCTCCAGAAGTTCTATAATTTAAGGTATTGCCTTGCTAAGGAGGTGCAGAATTAAGATGCATGTAAAAAAAGGTGATAAAGTACAGGTAATCACTGGAAAAGACAAAGGAAAACAAGGCGTTATCCTTGTGGCTTTCCCAAAGCAAAACCGTGTTATCGTTGAGGGTGTTAACATCGTTAAAAAACACTCTAAGCCATCTCAATTAAATCCACAAGGTGGAATTATTACTAAAGAAGCACCTATTCACGTTTCTAACGTTATGGTTTTAGATCCGAAAACAGGTGAACCTACTCGCGTAGGCTTCAAAGTAGAAGATGGTAAAAAAGTTCGTATTGCAAAAAAATCTGGTGAATTATTAGATAAATAATTTTCTTAAGAAAGGAGGTCACTTCATTGAATCGCCTTAAAGAGAAGTTCCAAAAGGAAATTACTCCTGCTCTAGTGAGCAAGTTTAACTATAAATCTGTGATGGAAGTACCGAAAATCGAAAAGATCGTAATCAACACTGGTGTTGGTGACGCGGTATCTAACTCAAAAGCTTTAGACAATGCAGTAGAAGAATTAACACAAATCGCAGGTCAAAAACCTGTTGTAACTCGTGCTAAAAAATCAATCGCTGGTTTCCGTCTTCGTGAAGGTATGCCAATCGGTGCGAAAGTAACTTTACGCGGCGAGCAAATGTATGAGTTCTTCGACAAATTAGTATCAGTTTCTTTACCACGTGTACGTGATTTCCGTGGTGTTTCTAAGAAATCATTCGATGGTCGTGGGAACTACACATTAGGTGTTAAAGAGCAACTTATCTTCCCTGAGATTGATTATGATAAAGTAAGCAAAGTCCGCGGTATGGACATCGTAATCGTTACTACAGCGAAAACTGATGAAGAAGCTCGTGAACTTTTAACACAATTCGGTATGCCATTCCAAAAATAATGGAAACCAACGCTAAGTAGAGGAGGCGAAAACGTGGCTAAAAAATCTATGATAGCGAAACAAAAGCGTACTCCTAAGTTTAAAGTACAAGAGTATACACGTTGCGAACGCTGCGGTCGTCCGCATTCTGTATACCGCAAATTTAAGCTTTGCCGTATTTGTTTCCGTGAACTTGCATATAAAGGTCAAATTCCTGGTGTTAAAAAAGCTAGTTGGTAAAACCCACAAATGGGAAGGAGGTAAAACACATGGTGATGACAGATCCAATTGCAGACATGCTTACTCGCATCCGTAATGCGAACATGGTACGTCATGAGAAATTAGAGGTTCCTGCTTCTAAAATCAAAAAAGAGATCGCTGAACTTTTAAAACGTGAAGGTTTCATTCGTGATGTAGAATACATCGAGGATAACAAACAAGGTATCCTTCGTATTTTCCTGAAATATGGTGCAAACAATGAACGTGTAATCACTGGATTAAAACGTATCAGTAAACCTGGCTTACGCGTTTACGCTAAAGCTGATGAAGTACCACGTGTACTTAACGGATTAGGTATCGCTCTTGTTTCTACATCTAAGGGAGTAATGACAGACAAAGACGCTCGTCAATTACAAACTGGTGGAGAAGTAGTAGCATACGTTTGGTAATATATATTTAAAACGAACGGAGGTGTGACCACATGTCTCGTATTGGTAAAAAGATTCTTGAAATCCCTGCAGGTGTTACTATTACAATTGCAGAAGACAATACTGTAGCAGTAAAAGGCCCTAAAGGTGAATTAACTCGTAAATTCAATGCTGATATGTCTATCAAAATTGAAGAAAATACACTAACAGTTGAGCGTCCATCTGAACAGAAGGAACACCGTGCATTACACGGTACAACTCGTGCTTTAATCGGAAACATGGTTGAAGGTGTAACTACAGGTTTCGCACGCGGACTTGAATTAGTCGGTGTTGGTTACCGTGCTCAAAAACAAGGAGATAAACTTGTATTAAGCGTAGGTTATTCTCATCCAGTAGAAATGACTCCGGAAGCAGGTCTTGAAGTTGAAGTACCTGTACCAACTAAAATCGTAATCAAAGGTATCGACAAGCAACGTGTTGGCGAATTTGCTGCTAACATCCGTGCTGTACGTGCTCCTGAGCCTTATAAAGGTAAAGGTATTCGTTACGAAGGCGAAGTTGTTCGTCGTAAAGAAGGTAAAACTGCTAAGTAAACCCGTTAGGTGAGAGAAAGGAGTGACAAGAATGATCACTAAAGCTGATAAAAATGCGACTCGTAAGAAAAGACATGCACGTGTACGTGCTAAACTTACTGGTACTGCAGAACGTCCACGTTTAAACGTGTTCCGTTCTAACCAACATATTTACGCTCAAGTTATTGATGATGTAAATGGTGTAACGTTAGTAAGTGCATCTACTCTTGATAAAGACCTTGCTCTTAACGGTACTAGCAATACTGAAGCTGCTACGAAAGTAGGAGAATCAGTTGCTAAGCGTGCTGTAGAGAAAGGCGTTAAAGAAGTAGTATTCGATCGCGGTGGTTACTTATACCATGGCCGTGTTAAAGCTCTAGCTGAGGCTGCTCGTGAGGCTGGATTACAATTTTAATGGTCAAAGGAGGGAAAATTGATGCATCGCATTGACCCAAGTAAATTAGAACTTGAAGAACGTGTAGTTACGATAAATCGTGTCGCGAAAGTTGTTAAGGGTGGTCGTCGTTTCCGCTTTGCTGCACTAGTTGTAGTTGGCGATAAAAACGGTCATGTTGGATTCGGTACTGGTAAAGCACAAGAGGTACCAGACGCAATCCGCAAAGCTATCGAAGACGCTAAGAAAAACTTAATCGCTGTACCATTAGTTGGTACAACAATTCCACACACAATCAACGGTCATTTTGGAGCTGGTGAAGTATTCTTAAAACCTGCTGCTGAAGGTACTGGTGTTATTGCTGGTGGACCTGTTCGTGCGGTACTTGAATTAGCTGGTGTACAAGATATTCTTTCGAAATCTCTTGGTTCTAACACACCAATCAACATGATTCGCGCTACTGTGAACGGATTAAGCGAACTTAAGCGCGCTGAAGATGTTGCAAAATTACGCGGTAAATCTGTAGAAGAGCTACTAGGTTAAGGAGGGAAAACAAATGGCGAAAAAGTTAGAAATTACCCTCACTCGTAGTGTAATTGGTCGTCCACAAGATCAACGTGCGACGGTAGAAGCTTTAGGTCTTAAAAAGTTGAATTCAACTGTAGTTAAGGAAGAAACTCCTGCTATTCTTGGTATGATCAACAAAGTTTCTCACCTTATAACTGTAACAGAAGCTTAAGGATAACTCATTAATATAAGGAGGTGCCTGGGAATGAAACTTCATGAATTAAAACCTGCAGAAGGTTCTCGTAAAGTACGTAACCGTGTCGGTCGTGGTATCGGTTCTGGTAACGGTAAAACTGCTGGTAAAGGTCATAAAGGACAAAACGCACGTTCTGGCGGCGGTGTTCGTCTTGGCTTCGAAGGTGGTCAAACTCCATTATTCCGTCGTTTACCAAAACGCGGCTTCACAAACATTAACCGTAAAGAGTTTACTATTGTAAACTTATCAACGTTAAATCGTTTTGAAGATGGTACAGAAGTAACACCTGAATTATTGCTGGAAACTGGCGTTATCAGCAAGTTAAACGACGGTGTTAAAATTCTTGCAAGCGGAGCAGTAGAGAAAAAATTAACTGTTAAAGCGCACAAGTTCTCTTCAAGTGCTAAAGAAGCAATTGAAGCAGCTGGCGGATCAGTTGAGGTGATCTAATGTTTCGTACAATCTCCAACTTTATGCGCGTTGCTGAGATAAGACGTAAAATATTATTCACTTTAGCGATGTTAATCGTATTCAGGATTGGCACGTTTATCCCAGTGCCATTTACAAATGGAGACGTACTGAAAGCACAAGATCAATTAAATGCCTTAGGTATCCTAAATACATTTGGCGGTGGCGCCTTGAAAAACTTCTCCATCTTCGCGATGGGAATCATGCCGTATATTACAGCATCCATCATCGTGCAATTATTGCAGATGGATGTTGTTCCTAAATTTTCGGAATGGTCTAAGCAAGGTGAAATGGGCCGTCGTAAACTAACGCAATTCACGCGTTACTTTACAATTGTTCTTGCGTTTATTCAGGGGTTTGGTATGTCAATCGGTTTTAACGGTATGGTAGGTGGGCAATTAATTTTGAATCCTGGTTGGAGCACTTATTTATACATTGCTACGGTACTGACTGCTGGTACTGCATTTTTAATGTGGTTAGGTGAACAGATTACAGCTAAAGGTGTAGGTAATGGTATTTCCATCCTTATCTTTGGCGGTATTGCCGCAGCGATCCCAAGTGTTATATCTCAAGTGTATCAACAACAGTTTCAAAATATCGGAGATCAATTGTTCATGAGTATCGTTAAAGTTGCATTGATCTTACTAGCTGTGCTAGCGGTTATTGTTGGTGTTATTTTCATTCAACAGGCTGTTAGAAAGATCCCAATTCAATATGCGAAGCGTGTAACAGGAGGGAATGGGAATCATGCTGGAGCACAAAACACACATTTACCGCTTAAGGTAAATAGTGCGGGTGTTATTCCAGTCATTTTTGCTGTTTCATTCTTAATTACGCCTCCAACTATTGCACAGTTCTTCCCGAATCATGATGTATCGCAGTGGATCATTGCAAACTTTAACTATTCTCACCCAGTGGGAATGATCATATATGTTGCGCTCATTGTAGCCTTCACATATTTCTATGCGTTTGTTCAGGTTAATCCAGAGCAAATGTCAGAGAATCTAAACAAACAAGGTGGATATGTTCCAGGTATTCGTCCGGGTAAGAATACGGAACAATATCTAACAAAAATCTTGTATCGTTTGACCTTTGTAGGATCAATTTTCCTAGCAGCGATTGCAATCTTACCAGTTATCTTTACGAAATTGGGAAATCTTCCTCCATCTGCACAGATTGGTGGAACGAGTATGTTAATCGTTGTCGGCGTTGCTTTAGAAACAATGAAGCAGCTAGAAAGTCAACTGGTAAAACGCCATTACAAAGGGTTTATCAAGCAATGAGTAAGTGGGAAGAATTGTCTTCCCTACATGCTCATGTACTCTGAGGGGGAACAAGGATGAACTTAATTTTAATGGGGCTTCCTGGTGCTGGTAAAGGTACACAAGCCGAACAGATTGTTGCCAAGTATAACATCCCTCACATTTCAACAGGAGATATGTTCCGTGCAGCTATGAAGGCTGAAACTGAAATGGGTCTACAAGCAAAATCTTTTATTGATAAAGGTGCACTTGTTCCAGATGAAGTTACAATCGGAATCGTTCGTGAACGTTTAAGTCAAGAAGACTGCGTAAGAGGTTTCTTACTAGACGGTTTCCCACGAACTGTTGCACAAGCATCAGCTCTTGAAGAGATTATGAAAGATCTTGGTAAAAAAATCGACTATGTTTTAAACATTAATGTGGATTCAGGGTTGTTATTAACACGCCTTACAGGCCGTCGCATTTGTAAAGAGTGCGGTGCGACTTACCACTTAGAATTCAATCCACCAGCAAAAGCTGATGTGTGCGATAAATGTGGTGGCGAATTATATCAACGCTCTGATGACAATGAAGAAACTGTGGCAAATCGTTTAGATGTAAATATTAAGCAAACAAAACCTTTGCTTGATTTCTACGAGGAGCTTGGTTACTTACAAAGCATTAATGGTGAGCAAGATATCAATAAAGTATTTGCTGATATCGATGTTCTCATCGGAGGCTTAGCGTAATGATCATCTGCAAAACTCCTCGCGAGATAGAAATCATGCGAGAAGCTGGCAGGATCGTTGCTTTAACTCATCAAGAGTTGAAACAGCATATTACTCCAGGAATTACAACGAAAGAGCTCGATCAAATAGCGGAAAAGACGATTCAAAAATATGGTGCTACGCCATCTTTTAAAGGATACAACGGATTTCCGGGGAGCATATGTGCTTCTGTAAATGAAGAGCTTGTACACGGAATTCCAGGGAAGCGCAAGCTCGAAGAGGGCGATATCATCAGTATCGATATTGGTGCGAAATACAATGGGTACCATGGAGATTCTGCATGGACGTATCCAGTTGGAAACATTTCTGAATCTGTTCAAAAGCTACTTGATGTCACAGAAAAATCGTTGTATCTTGGTCTAGAACAAGTAAAACCAGGCGAAAGATTATCAAATATCTCACATGCGGTTCAAACCCATGCTGAAGAGAATGGGTTCTCGATCGTTAGGGAGTATGTTGGTCACGGAATCGGGCAAGACTTACATGAGGACCCTCAAATCCCGCACTATGGTCCACCAAATAGAGGCCCTAGATTAAAGCCGGGAATGGTCATCTGTGTCGAGCCGATGGTGAATCAAGGAAGACGATATGTAAAAACACTATCTGATGACTGGACAGTGGTAACGGTAGATGGTAAATGGTGTGCACACTTTGAGCACACGATTGCTCTTACAGAAGCAGGATACGAAATCCTTACCACTTTATAAGTAGCTGGCTCTCCGGGATTTCAGAGCAGTGTAAAATGTTACTGATTTGAAGAAGGGAGAACTATTGAATGGCTAAAGATGATGTAATTGAAGTCGAAGGTACCGTTCTTGAAACGTTGCCAAATGCTATGTTCAAAGTAGAATTAGAGAATGGGCATGTCGTATTGGCTCACGTTTCTGGTAAAATCCGTATGAACTTCATTCGTATTTTACCAGGAGACAAAGTTACGGTAGAATTATCTCCGTACGATTTAAATCGTGGTCGTATTACGTACCGTTTTAAATAATATAGCACTCCGTAATCTTTAAGGAGGTTCGAGACATGAAAGTAAGACCGTCAGTTAAACCAATCTGCGAAAAATGTAAAGTTATTCGTAGACGTGGAAAAGTAATGGTTATTTGTGAAAACCCTAAACATAAACAAAAACAAGGTTAATCAGAAGGAGGTGCATTCAGAATGGCACGTATCGCAGGTGTAGATATTCCTCGAGACAAACGCGTTGTTATTTCTTTAACTTACGTATTCGGCATTGGTCGCACAACTGCTGAAAAAATTCTAACTGAAGCTGGTATTTCTTCAGAAACACGAGTTCGTGATTTAACGGAAGACGAACTAGGACGTATCCGTGATATCATCGATCGTATTAAAGTTGAGGGAGACCTTCGTCGTGAAGTATCTCTTAACATTAAACGTCTAATGGAGATCGGTTCTTACCGTGGTCTTCGTCACCGTCGTGGTTTACCAGTTCGTGGTCAAAACTCTAAAAACAATGCTCGTACACGTAAAGGTCCACGTCGTACAGTAGCAAATAAAAAGAAATAATAAGTAAAGGAGGTTGAACTAACAATGGCACGTAAAACAAACACTCGTAAAAAACGTGTGAAAAAGAATATTGAAGCTGGTATAGCTCATATTCGTTCTACTTTCAACAACACAATCGTAACACTTACAGATACTCATGGTAACGCACTTTCTTGGTCTAGTGCTGGTGCACTTGGTTTCCGTGGATCTCGTAAGTCTACTCCATTCGCTGCGCAAATGGCTGCTGAAGCTGCTGCTAAAGTTGCAATGGAGCACGGTTTAAAAACTTTAGAGGTTACTGTTAAAGGTCCTGGTGCTGGTCGTGAAGCTGCAATTCGTGCTCTTCAAGCTGCAGGTCTAGAAGTAACAGCAATTAGAGATGTTACTCCAGTTCCTCATAATGGATGTCGTCCACCAAAACGTCGTCGTGTGTAATTTTTCTGTATAGAATTTTCCCTTTTGTCTATAATGGATATGATGCATTATCGAGAAATTTCGTACAGAAACATCGCTTGTTGTGCACAATCGGGAACTGCCTAAGGGGGACTTTCGGTTAGACAGGGGGTATCCCTTTGTTTAACCGGGGTTTCGACGTTTTGAAGGAGGGTTTAGTTAATGATTGAAATCGAAAAGCCGAAAATCGAAACGGTTGAACTTAACGAAGATGCTAAATATGGTAAATTCGTAATTGAACCGCTTGAGCGTGGATATGGTACTACTTTGGGTAACTCCTTACGTCGTATTCTTTTATCCTCACTCCCTGGTGCCGCTGTTACTGCTATCCAAATCGATGGCGTATTACATGAATTTTCAACAGTTGAGGGCGTAGTAGAAGACGTTACGACGATCATCTTAAACTTGAAAAAGTTAGCTCTTAAAATCTACTCTGAAGAAGAGAAGACGTTGGAAATTGATGTGCAGGGCGAAGGTATTGTCACAGCTGCTGATATTACTCACGATAGTGATGTAGAAATCTTAAATCCAGATTTACACATTGCAACGTTAGCAAAAAATGCGCATTTCCGCATGCGTTTAACTGCAAAGCGTGGCCGTGGGTATACGCCAGCTGATGCAAATAAAAGCGAAGATCAACCAATAGGAGTAATTCCTATTGATTCTATTTATACTCCAGTATCACGTGTGACTTACCAAGTGGAAAAGACACGTGTCGGACAAGTGGCTAATTATGATAAGCTTACGCTTGATGTATGGACGGATGGAAGCATCGGGCCAAAAGAAGCTATCTCTTTAGGTGCCAAAATCTTAACTGAGCATTTAAATATCTTTGTTGGTTTAACTGATGAAGCACAAAATGCTGAGATTATGGTCGAGAAGGAAGAAGATCAAAAAGAGAAAGTTCTTGAGATGACTATCGAAGAACTAGATCTTTCTGTTCGTTCTTATAATTGCCTAAAACGTGCAGGAATTAATACTGTACAAGAGCTTGCGAACAAAACAGAAGAAGATATGATGAAAGTTCGTAACTTAGGACGTAAATCCTTAGAAGAAGTTAAACATAAACTTGAGGAATTAGGTTTAGGTTTACGTAAAGACGACTGAGGATTTAAACCCATCAACAAAGGAGGGAACTACGAATGGCATACAGAAAATTAGGCCGTACAAGTGCGCAACGTAAAGCTATGTTACGTGATTTAGCTACTGATTTAATTATCAACGAGCGCATCCAAACGACAGAAACTCGTGCAAAAGAACTTCGTTCTGTAGTGGAAAAAATGATCACTTTAGGTAAACGCGGAGATCTTCACGCTCGTCGTCAAGCAGCAGCTTTCATTCGCAATGAAGTAGCTAACGCTGAGACTGGTCAAGATGCACTTCAAAAATTATTCGCTGATGTAGCTCCACGCTATGCTGAGCGCCAAGGCGGATACACTCGTATTGCAAAAATTGGTCCACGTCGCGGAGACGCAGCACCAATGGTAATTATCGAGTTAGTATAATGATAATTAAAAGGGCAGGACAGTTCTTTTCAAGAAACTGGTCATGGCCCTTTTTTTTAAATATAAAAATAGGCTAACTTGGCGAAGGAAAGGGTGCCTTGTATTGAAAAAAGAGAAACTTCGGACAGAGAATATATCATTTCAATATCCTGGGGCAGCCACTTATGCATTAAAAGATGTTTCATTTTCCTTGTATGAGGGAGAATGGGTATCTGTTATTGGACAAAATGGTTCAGGGAAGTCTACACTTGCAAAATTATTGAATGGTTTGTTTTTGCCGGAAGCAGGGACTATTACAGTAAATGATACAATGGTTTTATCAGAGGAAACGGTATGGGATGTTCGAAAACAAATTGGGATGGTATTTCAAAATCCAGATAATCAATTTGTTGGAACGACAGTGCAAGACGACGTTGTTTTTGGCTTAGAGAATATCGGAATGCCAAGAGAGAAAATGGTAGAAAGATTAGATCAGGCCCTCAAACTTGTCCGTATGGAAGATTTTCTTAATGATGAACCTCATTCGTTATCTGGTGGGCAAAAGCAGCGAGTGGCAATAGCAGGCGTTTTAGCACTTCAGCCATCTATTTTGATATTAGATGAAGCAACGTCAATGCTAGATCCTCAAGGGAGACGTGAAGTAGTAGAAACGGTTAGACAACTTGTTAATCAAAAAGGTATTACCGTATTATCAATTACGCACGATTTAGAAGAAGCGGCGCAATCAGACCGTGTCATTATTTTAAATAAGGGAGAAATATTAGAGGAAGGGACTCCAAAGCAAATATTCAAGTCCTCTCATATGCTCCAAGAAATTGGATTAGATGTACCATTTTCAGTGAAAATAGCAGAATTATTAAAAAGAAATGAAATTCTCTTGCAAAATACGCATCTTACAATGGAAAGCTTGGTGAACGAACTTTGGAGATTACATTCCAAAAAGTAGAACATCGTTATCAATATAAAACTCCATTTGAAAGACGCGCACTTTATGATGTAGACGTGTCGTTTCCAAGTGGGGGCTATTATGCCATTATCGGTCATACTGGTTCAGGTAAGTCGACGATGATTCAACATTTAAATGGTTTATTGCAGCCGACGAATGGCACAGTTCAAATTGGTGAACATTTCATTTCGGCAGGAAAGAAAGAAAAAAAGCTAAAGCCACTACGTAAAAAGGTAGGGGTTGTCTTTCAATTCCCAGAACATCAGTTGTTTGAAGAGACTGTGGAGAAGGATATTTGTTTCGGTCCTACTAATTTTGGGGTATCTGTAGAAGAAGCGAAGCAAAAGGCAAGAGAGGCAATTGAACTTGTAGGGTTAGAGCCAGAACTGTTAACACGTTCACCGTTTGAGTTAAGTGGTGGGCAAATGAGGCGTGTTGCGATAGCGGGTGTATTGGCGATGGAACCCGAAGTGCTTGTATTAGATGAACCTACAGCAGGACTAGATCCAAAAGGGCAGAATGAACTTATGGAGATGTTTTATAAGCTGCATAAGGAAAAAGGTCTTACAGTTATCCTAGTAACACATAATATGGAGGATGCTGCTAAGTATGCGGAGCAGATTGTAGTCATGCATAAAGGAACGGTCTTTTTGCAAGGAAGTGCAGAGGAAGTATTTTCACATGCTGATGAACTAGAGAAAATTGGCGTGGATCTTCCTATGTCTTTAAAGTATAAACGTGCAATTGAAGAGAAGTTTGGCATTTCAATCCCAAAGGCTACCTTATCTTTAGAGGATCTTACTCATGAAGTTGTGCAGGTGTTACGAAAAGGTGGTCATGAATCATGCAGCAGTTGATTATTGGAAGATATATTCCAGGGAAGTCTCTTATTCATCAACTTGATCCACGTACGAAGCTGCTGATTGTCTTTTTATATGTATTTGTTGTTTTCTTAGCAAATAATGCGATTTCATATGGATTTTTATTTTTATATGCACTCATTGCTTTATTTTTTGCAAAAGTGCCGATTCGTTATGTACTTTCGGGCTTAAAACCAATTCTATGGATTTTTCTTTTTACATTTTTCCTGCATATTTTTACAAATAAAGAAGGGGAAGTACTATTCCAGCTTGGTTGGTTTTCGATACATGAAAAAGGATTAGAGCAAGGGATATACATTTCTATACGATTCTTCGTTATTATTTTAATGACGACATTATTAACGTTAACGACGACACCTATTGAGATTACAGATGGTTTGGAGACGTTATTAAAGCCGTTGAAACGTATAAAAGTTCCTGTTCATGAAATCGCATTAATGATGTCAATTTCTCTTCGTTTTATTCCGACATTAATGGATGAAACAAGTAAAATAATGAAGGCACAAGCTTCACGTGGTATTGATTTCGCAGGAGGACCGATAAAAGATAGGATAAAAGCTATTATCTCACTACTCGTTCCTCTATTTATCAGTGCTTTTAAGCGTGCTGAGGACTTAGCAATTGCTATGGAAGCACGTGGGTATCAAAATGGCGAAGGACGTACTAAATTTAGGCAACTACGCTGGAAAACAAGCGATACAGTAACGATTATAAGCTTACTTTGTTTAGCTTGTATTTTGGCATGGGTGCGATCGTAATGGAGAATAGAGAAATGGATAGAATAAAATGTACGGTTGCATATGATGGCATGCATTTTTGTGGTTATCAAATTCAGCCGCAGCATCGTACTGTTCAACAAGAGATTGAGAAAGCTTTGCAGAAATTGCATAAAGGAGAACTTGTTCGTGTTCAGGCATCGGGCAGAACGGATTCTACTGTTCACGCTAAAGGACAAGTCATACACTTTGATACACCGTTGTCTCTTGAAGAGTGGCAATGGAGTAATGCATTAAACACAATGTTGCCAGATGATATTGTTATCAGACAGGTAGAGAAAAAAACAGAAGAATTTCATGCGCGTTACGGTGTCGAGAGAAAAGAATATCGTTATCGTGTATTATTATCAAAGACTGCGGATGTATTCCGTAGAAATTACGTATATCAATATCCATATCCGCTCGAAATAAGCTCTATAAGAAAAGCGATTCCTTATTTTATTGGAACGCATGATTTCACTTCTTTTTGTTCGGCAAAAACTGACAAAAAAGATAAAGTGCGAACGATTTATGAAATTGAGTTAATTGAGCAAGGCGATGAATTAATTTTTCGTTTTGTAGGTAATGGATTTTTATATAATATGGTCAGAATTATTGTTGGTACGTTACTTAGCGTAGGGCAAGGAAAGCTTGATCCTGATAGCATTCCAGAGATTTTAGCGAAACAAAATCGTCAGTTTGCTGGAAAGATGGCTCCAGGTCATGGACTTTACTTATGGCAGGTAAACTATAACAACTAATCCTGGTGTAACATTTGCTTGACATTAGAAACTCAAAAGTATATCATAACATATGGTATTGTTTCTAAAACCACGATTAGCCCCGGAAGGAAATCGTGTTTAAGATAAACAATAGATTTTTTCTATGGAAAAGATAACGAGGAGGGAAACACATGCGTACGACTTTTATGGCAAAAGCTAACGAAGTTGAGCGTAAATGGTATGTGGTTGATGCTGAAGGTCAAACTTTAGGTCGCCTATCTACTGAAGTAGCATCTATTTTACGCGGTAAAAACAAACCTACATTTACACCACACGTTGACACGGGTGATCATGTAATTATTATTAACGCTGAAAAAATTCATTTAACAGGTAATAAATTAAACGATAAAATTTACTACCGTCACACTAACCACCCAGGTGGACTTAAACAAAGAACAGCTCTAGAAATGCGTACAAACTACCCTGTACAAATGTTAGAGCTTGCAATTAAAGGGATGCTTCCAAAAGGACGTTTAGGACGTCAAGTATCTAAGAAATTAAACGTGTATGCTGGAGCAGAGCATCCACACCAAGCACAAAAACCAGAAGTTTACGAACTTCGCGGATAATCAATTAAAGGAGGGCTTACTTTGGCACAGGTTCAATACTATGGCACTGGACGTCGTAAGAGTTCAGTAGCGCGCGTACGCCTAGTTCCAGGCGAAGGACGCGTTATCATTAACGGTCGTGATTTTGAAAACTATATCCCATTTGCTGCATTACGTGAAGTAGTGAAACAACCTCTAGTTGCAACAGAAACTTTAGGTAACTACGATGTACTTGTAAACGTAAATGGTGGTGGATACACTGGTCAAGCTGGTGCTATTCGTCACGGTATTTCTCGCGCTTTATTAAAAGCTGATCCAGAATACCGTCTAACACTAAAACGTGCAGGTCTATTAACTCGTGACGCACGTATGAAAGAGCGTAAAAAATACGGTCTTAAAGGCGCACGTCGTGCACCTCAGTTCTCAAAACGTTAATTTTTGCGAACTACAAACCCCAACCATTTTGGTTGGGGTTTTTTTATGTTTCATTCCTCTTTTGTAATTTTTGTAGTTTGGAATATTTTAGTGCTATTCTCTCGCGTATGCTTCTTCTTTAGAAGTTTAGACTAATACGTATTAGGGAGGTTTATAAGTGCTATGAATGTCATTGTCAGCTTACAAGAAAAACAAAAAGAAAAGCAGTTGAAATATGAACGGAAGATGCTGCGAGAATTATCATTAAAAACATTACGTTCAAATATTAGGGATGCCTTTCAGATGCAGGAACTTCATCGTCAGTATGAAGATTACTGTATTGAATTAGGGATAGAATCGTATTTATTAGGAGCGAGATACAGTAAGTTTGGTTATTATGGTGAATCATTCTTTGATGTAAAATATAGAGCCTTAGAAGAAGAGCAACAATTAACGGAAACACTATTTCAATTTTTAACGAGCATGACTATGCGGGAAATTAAGTTACAAGATGAGGAATTACTTTTTGAATCCTGCCAGCAGTTTATCGGCTTATGGTGGCAGGAAGGATATGAAAAAGGTGAAAGAAGATATCGATTAAAGCTTCATTAAGACAAGCATAAACTTTCCTCTTGTCCCATATAAGTAATTAGAGGGACTAGCTGGAGGAGGAAAGGTATGAAGAGAATTCGAATTATCTCTTTTGCACTCGCTGCGGTTGTTTTGTTTTTTTTAGTTAAACAAGAATTTCAAATTACAAAATCGTGGCGAGCTTGGAATTTACCCTTGTCGGGGAAAGTGATTGTATTGGATGCTGGGCATGGTGGGCCAGACGGAGGGGCTGTTGGTGGAAAAGATATTATAGAAAAAGATATTACGCTTGAGATTACAAAGAAGGTACAAGATTATTTACAAGAACAAGGTGCACTAGTTATTTTAACACGTGAGGGAGATTATGATTTAGCTCAGAAAGATACAAAATCATATAGTAGACGTAAAGCAGAGGATTTAAAAAAGCGTGTAGAGATTATTAATAAGCCTGATGTAGACTTTTTTGCGAGTATTCATTTAAATGCTTTAACTAGCAGTGGATCGAAAGGCGCACAAACGTTCTACTACCGTTCTTCGGTTGAAAATGAACGTGCTGCGAAATTTATACAAGCTGAATTGAGAACGAGTTTAGAGAATACGAATCGTTCTGCTAAAACAATTTCTCATGTGTATTTATTAAAGTATGCGAAAACACCAGGTGCTTTAATTGAAGCTGGCTTTTTATCGAATGTAAACGAAAGGTATATGTTAAATTCGGAGAAATATCAGCAAAAGGTAGCGGCTGCAGTATATCGTGGTATATTACGTTATTTCACGGAAAAAGGGAATCCTCCAGAATAAGGAGGATTTTTTGAGTTTCTCTCGTTAACGAAGTTTTCCGAAAATATGTTATACTGGAAATGTAAACGCATTTATTTCAAAAATAAAGAGAGATAAATTTAATTAACATTACGTTATTTTTCATACAGGGGGCTGGGCTAACAATGGTAACGAAAGAGCAAGTAGTGGAAGCGTTAGAAGGGATTGTAGATCCGTTTTTACATAAAACGTTAAAAGAAACAGGTGCAATTAAAGAGGTAACAGTTAAGCCTGAGAAGGAACATGTAAGTGTTAAAATTGCAATTGTAAAAACCGGTACAGCGGAACAAATGCAATTGCAATCTGGAATTGTAAAGTTAGTAAAAGAACTAGGGGCAGCAACAGTAGGGCTTCGCTTTGCAGAATTTACAGAAGAGGAATTAGCTCAGTTTGCACCGGAACAGGAAGAAGAGCAAACTGAATCTTTATTGTCACCAAATTCAAAAACAACATTTTTAGCAGTGGCGAGTGGAAAAGGTGGAGTCGGAAAATCAACAGTTTCTGTTAACCTTGCCATTGCTTTAGCTCGTTTAGGTAAAAAGGTTGGTATCATTGATGCTGATATTTATGGTTTTAGCGTACCGGATATGATGGGGATAGAAAAACGTCCTGTTGTAAGAGGAGATAGAATCATTCCAGTGGAGCGTCTAGGTGTAAAGGTAATTTCAATGGGATTCTTTGTAGAAGATAATGCACCGGTTATTTGGAGAGGCCCTATGCTTGGGAAAATGTTAAATCACTTCTTTACAGAAGTAGAGTGGGGCGATTTAGACTATTTAGTTTTAGATTTACCACCGGGTACAGGTGATGTTGCGCTAGACTTACATTCAATGTTGCCAGCTTGTAAAGAGATTATTGTAACAACGCCACATCCAACAGCGGCATTTGTGGCAGCGCGTGCTGGAGCCATGGCTTTACGTACAGAACATAGTATTCTTGGTGTTGTTGAAAATATGGCGTATTTTGAAAGTAAAACAACTGGTGAAAAAGAATATGTGTTTGGAAGAGGTGGAGGAGATAAATTAGCTACAGAACTTCAAACAGAAGTACTTGGCCGAATCCCGCTTCAACAACCTGATTGGAATAAAGATGACTTTGCGCCTTCAGTATATGAAGATACACATACGACGGGTCTTATTTATCGTACGATAGCTGAGACAGTAATTGATAAAATAGCTGTCGCGCAAAAATAAAATAATAATGAGTGGACGATACATATATTGTCCACTCATTATTATAATTATTATTTTTACTGTTGCTCCTTTTTACCGTCTTGGGAACCACCTTCACCGCCTGCTTCTTTTTTATCAGATCCACTTTTTTCGGCCTTTTGTACACCTTTACTAATAATATCAATCATCTTAGCTTGGAAGAGTGGGCTTTCGGCAGTTTCGGTTAGTACTTGTTGTAAATATTGGCGGTATTCTTTGCTCTTCATTGTTTGTAACATCATTTTTTCTACTTCAGGATTTTTCATAATTTCTATAACGCCTGCTTGGTATTCAGGGTCTTTTAGTAATGTTTTCATTAAGGTTGTTTGTTCTTTTCCCATACTTTTAGCGAATTTCGATGAGAACTTAGGGTCTTTAAAGAGCTTTTCCCAGAATTGTTGCCCTTTGTCGGATACCATTGCATCTTCAATCGTTTTCTTTACTACTGTTTCATCTAGTATGAGTGCTTGTTTCATTTTTTCATCAGTTAACACATCTTGAATGGCTTTCTTACCTTGATCGGTTTTTAAAATATCAACAATCATTTTCTTCGTTTGATCGTAATCAAGTTCGGACTTTGCTTCTTTTCCTTGTGCACATGCTACAAGTACAAGAAATAGAAAAGAAGAAGTCAAAACGAGCAGCATCCGTTTCATAAGTTGGAACTCCTTTCAACACAGTTCTCTCTTTTTAATATAAATATCTTTAAGGAATTTATACATGAACATGGCTAGCTTTTTGAAATTGTCATTGATACAATTTAATTAGAAATATAAGGATAATGGGGGATGTGTTGTGAATAGCCGCAAGTGGGTACGACTGTTTTTTACGACGTTGTTTCTTGGTGGGATTAGCACGGTTATTATTGGATTTGTTTTGGAGTGGGACAAGTACGTTAAATTTTTTCAAAATTTCGACGGAAAGGAGATTTTAGCAGTTTCCTTCTGGTTGATGGGTGTAGGATTTATTTTTAGTGTTATAAGTCAAATGGGGTTCTTTGCCTATTTAACAATCCATCGTTTTGGACTGGGGATGTTTAGGTCACCTTCTTTATGGAATGCAGTCCAGCTCTTCTTTATTGCATTCGTTTTATTTGATTTCGTGTATTTAAGATCCATATTGATTGCAAATGGGGAAGTTTCGTTAGGGAATAACATACTTGTTGCAGGTGTATTATTTATGTTTGGGGCGATTGTTGCTTACATAAAAAGTAAAGAAACGAATAGAAAGGCATTTGTGCCCGCTTTGTTCTTTATGGTTGTTGTAACAATTCTTGAGTGGGTACCAGCGCTTCGTATTAATGACACAGATTGGTTGTATTTAATGGTGATACCACTTTTATTATGTAATGCATATCAGTTACTTATATTACATCGTTTAATTGGAAAGGCGAGTAAGTCGGCTTAAGTAAGAGAGATTTTTGAGTTTTTATGCAGGGTGGTTGTACGAATATAAATATCGGGATGAAAAAAGCTCTACTACCTTAATGATAGGTAGTAGAGCTTTTTATGTGTGAAGGCACGAGGGAAAAGAATTACCTTACATCTTTACTTTTTGTACTTGTGTTAGAAATAAGTTGTGATACCGATATTTGCTCATATCCGTCACTCTTTAATTTTTGCAGAAGCAGTGGTAAAGCTTTATTTGTTTGAAGGGCAGAATCGGATGCATGTAATAAGACGATATCTCCACCTTTTAAATTAGTAGAGACATTGGAAACGATATTGTTTACACCTGGGTTTTTCCAGTCGTTTGAGTTATTACTCCAATGGACGATGGTGTATCCGAGTGATTCTGCTATTTTAAGTGTTGCTTTGTTAAAGTCTCCACTAGGTGGACGTAATAGTTTGACTTGTTTCACACCAAGTTTTGTAAAAACATCTTGTGCTCGTAAAAGATCTCTTCGTATTTCATTTGCCTCTAGAGAAGTGTAGGACGTGTAATTATAGCCCATACTACCGATTTCATGTCCATCTTTTATGATGCGTTCAACAACATCAGGATGTCTTTCTGCCCATGCAGCAGAAACGAAGAAGGTTGCATTCTTAATGTCTCTTTCTTTAAGTGTATCAAGGATTGGAATTGCTTTTTTGTCTCCCCAACTAATATCAAACGTGAATGCAACTTGTTTTTTAGAGGTGTCTCCTTTGTAAATAACTTTAGGTCCTGTCGCAGTTGAAAAAGCAGATTCATGTGAATATGTTTTTAAAAAGAGAAGCCATGCTGTAAATAAGGAAAGTATCACTATTAAGCTAATGTGTTTAAAAGCTCGTTTACTCGTAATAAAAAAGAAAAACATAATATTACGCCCCTTTGTCCAATCCTTTTCAGTTACATATATGCTTTAAATATTAAAAAGAGAACAAAGGATTAATATCGTAAGCAGTGGATATAATGAATGATAGGATTTTGATAAGTGAAAATGAGCGTAACGTTTATTGCTTTGTAAGAAATGATTGAGGTGAGGATTTGCTTGGGTTTATGTTAACAAAAGAAGAGAAAAAAGAAATGGAATACATATTGAAGAGAGAGTTAGAAGAACTGTTATTTGATTTTGAAGATGAACGTATTCATGACGTTGTAAAAAAGGCGATGGAAGAAAGATATAAAATCATTTTTTGTTTGTTTCGAAGAGTCGCTAATGCAGAAGAGTGTATGCGTTATGTAAGGAAAAGAATTTTTTATTAAAAAGTGTTGACGTTAATGGTTATTATATGATAAATTAATAACCGTCGCTGATGCGGAAACGCAGAAAACGACAAAAAAGAAATTGAAAAACTTAGTTGACATTGAAAAACGAAGATGTTAACATAAGGAAGTCGCAAATGAGCGACTAAGTAGTTCTTTGAAAACTGAACGAAACAAACAACGTGAAACGTCAATTTTTATTTTTAGATGCTAGACAAACTAAC
>NZ_JAEHBQ010000026.1:0-60640 GCF_016483555.1 Bacillus cereus group sp. N14 | reverse complement strand
TAATAGAGAATATAGTCTGGAATTAATTTAAATTATATTTTTTATATACATGAATAATTAAGATTGGTAAAATAATGAAAGTAATATGTGAGAAAAGAGGGTTTTTAGTGAAAATGAATAGAAGAAAACTAGTTTCAAATATTTCAACGGTTGTGTTATTAGCTGGTTTATTTACACTTATATATTTAGACAAAGAATCTAAAATTGAAGATTTTCCAGTACCAATGTCAGCAATTCATATTAACGATGATAAGGAAGAGGAGTATAAATATATAAGTGTAATGCCTATTACAAAGGCTAGTGGATGGGAGAACTTAGGGGGAAACGGACATACTGTTAGTTTTAAAAAAGAGGAGCGGAAGGTAACTGTATTACATTATCCAGGAGAAATTACATATTATTTATTTGAACAAAAGGTGAATAAGGAAGGGAGATAAGATAAAGTTGTAATTCGTTAAGGGTTACATCTTTTCTTTTGATTCTGAATTATTTGAAATAAAATCAGATAGATGGTTTGATAGATATAGTGATAAATATGATTAGTTCTATATGCACATAAAGAGTAATGAGGAGATTATAAAAATATTATGTAAACTGAAAATTATAAGTGGAAGGTAAATTATATCTTAAGGGGGAGTTAAAAATGTTAATAAAAACAATCTACTGTAAAGTGGAAGAAGAGAAAAAAGAGTTATTTTCAAAAGCACAAGAAAAATGGCAAGCTATACAGCAGCTAGATGGATTTCATGGGCAATTTGGTGGATGGTATGAGGATGAGGCATGTGTATTTACTTTATGGGAGGATAGAAGTGCGTATCAATCATTTATGAATGCTGCTCACGATACCATTTATTTAAATAGTAATCAAGAGGATACGTTTTTTTTATGTGAAATTGAATTGTTTCAAACGTTGTATGATATAACTGATATGCCTTTGAAAGACGTAGTTACAGAAGGAACATTCGTAAGAGTTGCTATATGTGATGTAAAGGTGGGAAAGGAAAAGTATTTCTTACATAAACAAGAAACAATTTGGAATAAAGGGATGAAAAATGCAAAAGGGATGTTAGGTGGAGTTATTGGGAAGTCTTTAAAAACTGAAAATCGTTACATAGTGTTAACTTATTGGAAAGATGAAATGGCACATCAAAGTTATGTAGAAGAGATTTTCCCTGAGTTGTATAAACTAGCTAATATTCATGAGGATTTAGAAGATATAAGAGGTAAACAAGCTATATGTAAGGAAGAGTGGCTTGTATATTAAGTGTACAAAACGTGCATAAATGAATGTATAATAAAGATATTTTCTTATAAACGAGTAATTAATAGAAGACGTTATATACCCTTTCATGTTAATATATTTAAGTTATAATAGAAGGCTTACCCTTTTGTATTGTACGGTAGAAGCAGTGTGAGCTTGAATTTTTTTGAAAAGGATGTGCCTAATTTGCGTATCAATAAATTTATTAGTGAAGCTGGAAAAGCGTCTCGACGTGGAGCAGATAAACTAATTAATGAGAGAAGAGTAATTATTAACGGTAAGGTTGCAAAAATTGGTGACCAAGTAAATCCAGGTGATGATGTACGCGTAAATGGAGAGCAGCTTCGTATTGCTCGAGATCACGTATATATCGCTTTAAATAAACCAGTAGGTATTACATGTACGAGTGAAAAAGCTGTAAAAGGTAATATTATTGATTTAGTGAATCATCCATTACGAATTAGTCACATTGGACGTCTTGATAAAGACTCAGACGGTTTAATTTTATTAACGAATGATGGTGATATCGTTAATGAAATTTTACGTGCTGAAAACAAACATGAAAAAGAATATATCGTTTCAGTAGATAAGCCAATTACACCTGATTTTCTAGAGAAAATGGCAGCTGGTGTGAAAATTTTAGGAACGAAAACGCTTCCTTGTGAAGTAACACAGTTATCAAAATATGAATTCCAAATTATTTTAACTCAAGGGTTGAATCGTCAAATTCGTCGTATGTGTGAAGCTTTAGGTTATCAAGTATACACGTTAAAGCGTACAAGAATTATGAATATAGAATTAAATAATTTACCTGTTGGACAGTGGAGAGATTTATCGAAGAAAGAGAAACGACGTCTATTTTCAGACTTAAATTACGAACCACAAGATTGGTAAAATTGAGAAGGGAAACCAAAAATCTATTTTTGGTTTCTTTTTTTATTAAATAAAAAAATCATTTTTAAACACTTGCAAAAATAAAATGAATAAGATATAGTAAATAACAATTAATGGATGTACTTTTAAAAGCAAAGAAAAGGACACGAGTTATTTTATCCGGTTATACAGAGAAGGAAGGAAAGCTGAGAACTTCCTAACGCAGAAAAATAACTTACCACCTTAGAGCTGCACTGGGGAAATTAAGTATCTAGTGCCGTGTAAGCGACGTTATCGCAATAGAAGCCATTATGTTTTTTGTGATGGGAATCTGGGTGGAACCACGGATATAAGCATATTCGTCCCTATTTTAGGGATGAATATGCTTTTTTGTATTCAATTTCATAATAAGCGAAGAAAAGGACACGAGTTATTTTACCCGGTTATACAGAGAGGGAAGGAAAGCTGAGAACTTCCTAACGCAGAAAAATAACTTACCACCTTAGAGCTGCACTAGGGAAATTAAGTATCTAGTGCCGTGTAAACGACGTTACCGTAAAAGAAGCCATTGTATGTTTACGATGGGAATCTGGGTGGAACCACGGGTATAAGCACACTCGTCCCTATTTTAGGGATGAGTGTGCTTTTTTATTATGAAATGGAGAGATGAAAAATGAAAGAACAGATGATTGAAATTAAATTTCCAGATGGTAGCGTTAAAGAATATGTAAAAGGAATTACTTTAGAAGAAATTGCTGGATCCATTAGCAGTAGTTTAAAAAAGAAAGCAGTCGCAGGGAAAGTAAATGATCAGTTATTTGATTTACGCCGAAATATTGAAGAAAATGCGGAAGTAGAAATCATTGCTATAGATTCAAATGAAGGTGTAGAAATTGCAAGACATTCTGCGGCACATATTTTAGCGCAAGCTGTAAAGAGAATGCAAAGTAATGTAAACCTTGGTGTAGGGCCTGTTATTGAAAATGGGTTTTATTATGATATGGATCTTCCGAATAGTGTAAACGTGGAAGATTTACCGGAAATCGAAAAAGAAATGAAAAAGATTATAAATGAAAATGTAAAAATAGAACGAGTTGAGGTCTCACGAGAAGAAGCAAAAAAACTGTTTCAAGAAATGAATGATCACCTGAAATTAGAATTGTTAGAAGCAATTCCTAGTGGGGAAAGTGTAACACTATATAAACAAGGTGAATTTGTAGACTTATGTAGAGGACCACATGTACCATCAACAGGATATTTGAAAGCATTCCAATTAACTCACGTTTCTGGTGCATATTGGCGAGGTGATAGTAACAATCAAGTGCTTCAGCGTATATATGGTGTTGCGTTCTCTTCTCAAAAAGAATTAGAAGAGTATTTACATTTCGTTGAAGAAGCAGCAAAAAGAAATCATCGTAAATTAGGTAGTGAGCTGGAGTTATTTATGTTTTCTGAAGAGGCTCCGGGAATGCCATTTTATTTACCGAAAGGACAAATTATTCGTAATGAATTAGAAGCATTTTTAAGAGAAATTCAAAAAGAGTATAAGTATCAAGAAGTACGTACTCCGTTTATGATGAACCAAGAATTATGGGAGAAATCAGGACACTGGGGACATTACAAAGACAACATGTATTTCTCTGAAGTAGACAATAAAAGTTTCGCATTAAAACCAATGAACTGCCCAGGACATATGTTAATGTTCAAAAATAAATTACACTCTTATCGTGAATTGCCAATTCGTATGTGTGAGTTCGGTCAAGTACACCGACATGAATTTAGCGGGGCGTTAAACGGATTATTAAGAGTACGTACTTTCTGCCAAGATGATGCTCATTTATTTGTAACACCAGAACAAATTGAAGATGAAATTAAATCCGTAATGGCGCAAATTGATTACGTTTATAAAACTTTTGGATTCGAATATGAAGTAGAGCTTTCTACTCGTCCAGAAGATTCAATGGGTGATGATCAGTTATGGGAGCAAGCAGAGGCGGCACTAGAAAATGTATTACATTCATTGAATTATAAATATAGACTAAATGAAGGTGACGGTGCATTTTACGGACCGAAAATCGACTTCCATATAAAAGACGCTTTAAATAGAAGTCACCAGTGCGGAACAATCCAGCTAGATTTCCAAATGCCAGAGAAGTTTGATTTAAATTATATAGATGAGAAGAATGAAAAGAGAAGACCAGTTGTCATTCACCGAGCAGTATTAGGATCTTTAGACCGCTTCTTAGCTATATTAATTGAACACTTTGGAGGCGCGTTCCCAGCCTGGGTGGCACCAGTTCAAGTGAAAGTCATTCCAGTTTCGAATGCAGTCCATGTACAATATGCAGATGAAGTTGCAGATAAATTAGCACAAGCTAGTGTTCGTGTTGAAAGAGATATGCGAGATGAAAAGTTAGGATATAAAATAAGAGAGGCACAAATGCAAAAAGTTCCTTATATTCTTGTTATTGGTGATAAAGAAATGGAAAGAAAAGCTGTAAATGTACGTAAATATGGTGAAGGTCAGTCAGAAGTAATTGAACTAGATGAGTTTGTAGAAAGTATAAAAGAGGAAGTGAAAAATAAGAAGTAGAGATTGATAATAAAATACACCATTAACATGTATTACGGAATTTAAAGTAATGAAAGAACCATAATAAATGATGAAGGGATAGCGATTAAGCTATCCCTTCGTCATTTATTTCCATATACTTCACTTCAGACTGTTAAATCATTTTCTGATTTTATATGAATGGCTTCTTGTAAGAGCTTTTGGAGAACTGCAGTAAAAACGGCAATTACGATAGAGGAAAAAATAATGATCAATCCAATTGGTATAAAACTTGGAGGATCAATTTTTTTTGCCATGAGATAGTAAAGTGGCATACCTAGCAAGTATATAGTGCCGATCGTGAGGGCACAGTATTTTATATTTTTTAAAGCCTTTACTGATAATTCCGAGAACGCTTTGTACTTATCAATATAGCTTAAAAGTTTAAAAACTTGATACAGAGCAAAGTAAAAAGGTATCGTTGCTACGTACATATCGATTAAAACGAGAGATTTCATATAAGCAATAGCTGGATACAATTCTCCAGCAAAATTCCCGATTTTAGGAACTAAAAATATGCACAATGCAAGTACTACTATACCTATAAAAACAATAGCTAGTTTTAAAAAGAGTGTTGTAACTTGTTTCATAAAAAGCACCTCGTTTATTTAATGACAACATGATTTTATCATATAATTTATCGTTTTAAAATAAAATTATATTGTTTTTAAAAATATTATTATTGTTATTTATGTATCCTATTAATTTTGATGAAAATAAAAAGCCTTTTTCATTACAAAGAAAATTCCCTTATAAAGTGGTCTGTAATATTTTTACCTTACAAAAATGTAAGGTAAATGTAAGCGAAATCGAAGGAACGAGTTTTAGAAAAGTGAGAATATGAAATAGGAAAAAGGTTTACGTAACTCGTGTAACCCTTACTGATTGAAAAATTAAAAAAATGTTAAGGATTTACATGAGAAAAAGATAAGAAATATATGAGAAATTAATTTTATACAAAAGGGATGGAGTGAATGAGATGTCAACAAACGTAGTTACTGTAGAAAGTGTAGAAAAAACGTATGGGAAAAGAAATGAGAATCAGTCAAAAGCATTAAGGGGTGTGTCATTAAGTATTAAAGAAGGGGAATTCGTCGGGATTATGGGTCCTTCTGGATCTGGAAAAACGACTTTACTTAATGTGATTAGTACGCTGGATCAAGCGACAGGTGGCAGTGTGACAATAGCTGGCACAAATATTACTTCGATGAAGGGGAATGCTTTATCAGATTTTCGATCTCAAAAATTAGGTTTCATTTTTCAAGATTTTAACTTACTTGAAAACTTATCAATTTATGAAAATATCGCTTTACCACTTTCTTTGCAAGGCGTACCTTCAAGTGAGATTACGGGAAAGGTGAATGAGGTTGCGAAGAAGTTAGGGATTACTGAAATTTTAACGAAATATCCAACTGCTGTTTCTGGTGGACAAAAGCAAAGAACGGCGGCAGCACGAGCTTTAGTACATAATCCAGCAATCGTATTAGCAGATGAACCGACTGGAGCGCTTGATAGTAAAAATGCAAAAAGTTTATTAGAAGCGATGCAAGATTTACATGAAAATCACAATGTAAGTATTTTAATGGTTACACACGATGCATTTAGTGCGAGTTATTGTGAACGTATTTTATTTATTCAAGATGGTCTTCTTTATAAAGAGTTAAAGCGTCAAGGAGCGCGAGAAAATTTCTATCAAGACATTTTAGGTGTGCTCGCTCATATGGGCTCAGCTACTGAGTCTAAGTAGGGGGCGAGACTATGTTATTCAAATTATCACGTCATAGTATGAAAAAGATGTTAAAAGATTATATGGTTTTACTTATTGGTCTCGTTATTAGTATTAGTATCTTCTACATGTTCCAAACGATGGCGATGAATAGTGAATTTACGAAGGATAATAGTCTTATTAGTAGTATTAGACTCGTATTCTGGGTAGGAGCAATACTATTATCTTTCATTACTGTATTTTATATTATATATGCCAATTCATTCTTACTCACATTAAGAAGAAAAGAACTCGGAATGTATATGATGCTCGGTGCGAAAAAGAAAAAAGTAGCACAGTTATTATTTATTGAAACATTCGGTATGGGCATTGTCAGTATTGTTATCGGTATTTTAGTAGGGATGTTACTTGCAAGTGTAGCAGGAAACTTTTTAATGAATGGCATGGAGATTTCAGCAAAAGGTAGTTACTCATCTGTATATACACCAGCAATCTTAGTTACAGCTATTTTCTTCTTAATACTATTTTTTATTACTGGTTTAATGAATAGCATCCGATTATTACGTAAAACAGAATTAGAATTAATACGTGAAGATGAAACACTAGATGAAGTGAAGAAAAGTAAAACTCGCATTATTATAATGACAGTACTCGGTATATTGCTAGTAAGTACAGGATACTACTTTATGATCAATGTAAAAATATATGCTGAATTAGGCTTTATAATAGCGACAATCGTTACAACACTTGGAACATATTTTATCTTTAGTTCATTGCTCCCATATTTTGTGATGAAAATTAAGGGGAATAAAAAACGAAATGAAACTGGTTTAAATAGTTTTACATATGCACAGCTACGCTTTCGCGTAAATAGTTTATCGAGAGTATTAGGTACTGTAGCGATGTTAATTGCATTAGGTGCAGGTGCGATGACGGCAGGTATGGCGTTCCAAAAAAATGTAGGTATTATGACAGACTTTTCCCGTGTATATGATGTCGTCATTCATGATCCAAATGATCAAGATAAAGCGGCTTTAAAAGAAATGGAAATTGTGGAAGAAAGCAAGTATAAGTATAAAGTAGATGGAGAAGCCGTTTATTACTTACGTAACGACTTAACGGCGAAACCACCACTCGTTTCCGATCACTTTGATACAAAAACTTTAAAAGAGCCTGCTCGTAAACGTGTTGCTGAACCTTTAACTGAACCTGTCTATTCTGCTTTGGAAGCCCCCGAAGCAGCCAATAAACTTCCTCGTATGCCAAAAGATTGGGAAGATGCGGTTGTAAGAGAAATACAAATTACACATAATCAATTTAACGGAAAACCTGTAAGAATTGCTGATGAAGAACACTACAAAGCAGTTCAAGGAACGGAACATAGTGTAACATTAGCAAAAGTAGACGATATGAAAAAATATAAACCGTTGTTGCTCGATATAGATAAGAGACAAAAAGAACAAATTGAAAAAACAACAGGTACAAAAGTAGACTTATTTACAAAAATGACAATTTATCAGTTTATGAACAGTTTCATGAGTGGAACAATGTTTATGGGATTTTTCCTTGGAATTGCCTTTTTAGCAATGATGGCAAGTTCGCTAATGTTCAAAATATTAACAGGTGCTTCTCGTGATGTACGCCGTTATGAAATGTTACGAAAAATCGGTGTGAGACGTAGTATGTTAACAAAAAGTATATATAAAGAAATTTCATATTTATTTATCTTCCCAGCAATCATTGGAATTTCCCATGTGTTAGTAGGGCTTAACTTATTTAGCTTTATATTAGTTGACCCGTTTGTAAAGGTGTGGGTGCCGATAGGGATTTTCTTAGTCATTTATTTCATCTATTACTGGATTACTGTCCAACTTTATAAAGGTATGGTAATGCCGAAAGAAGAGGTAGCGAAATAGTTAAAGGAAAAAGTCTTTGTTTTGAAAACAAGGGCTTTTTTCTTTATTTCTAATACATTGTGATCGAGTCATTCTATGAATTTTATATTGAAAATTAAGGAAATATTAAGAGTTTATATAGCGGAAAGTTAAGAAGTGTATGGGATATTAAGAATGTGCAAAAGATCAAGGTGAAATTGTTGTATATTTATATTTTTTTGAGGTAGTTTTACTGAACTAAATTGATGTTTTTATAAATTTAAAAGAAAGGAAACTACTTATGAAGAAGATAAAAAAATTAATAAAACTTATTGGAGTCATCATTTTACTATTATTAATCGTAGCACTAATATTTCCTACATGGACCTCGCAAATAAAAGGGAAAAACAGTATAAGTACATTAGAGCAAGTAGAGATAAATGGAAGTGATCATGAAATTATGATACGCGGAAAAGATAAGAACAATCCGGTTATTATTTTTGTACATGGTGGACCAGGTACTTCAGAAATACCATATGCGCAAAAATACCAAAACTTATTGGAAGAGAAATTCACAGTTGTTAATTACGATCAAAGAGCGAGTGGGAAGTCGTATCATTTCTTTGAAGACTATTCGAATCTTACATCAGATCTTCTTGTAGAAGATTTATTAGCTATGACAGATTATGTTTCAAAACATCTTGGTAAAGAAAAAGTAATATTGGTTGGTCATTCTTACGGTACATATATCGGAATGCAAGCTGCCAATAAAGCCCCTGAAAAATATGAAGCATATGTTGGCATAGGGCAAATGAGTGATACAGTAGAAAGTGAAATGGATAGTTTAAACTATGTGATTGAACAGGCACAAAGTGCTGGGAATACAGATGAGGTTGCCTATTTAAATGAGTTGACTGAAAAAATTAAAAATGGCGATACATACACTCCGAGGAATTATGTTGCAAAATATGGTGGAACTTCGAGACTTATTGAAAATCCAGATGGTGATAATGTGGGGATGTTATTTAGTAATGAATATAACTTACTTGATGTAATTCGTTATAACATTGGAGTATCAAACTCTCAAACGGTCTTATTAGAAAAAGATTTAAAGAATCCATTGCCTACTAAAGTAACTAAGCTGAAGCTACCGTTTTATTTTCTAATGGGAAAATACGACTATAACACCTCATTTCATGCAGCAAAAACATATTTTGATTCAATTGAAGCAGATCAAAAAGAATTTATTACTTTTGAGAAATCAGCTCATTATCCGCAATTTGAAGAGAAGGAAAAGTTTTATGAGTGGATGTCTGATACATTTCTAAAATAAATAAAATGTATCCAAGCTTTAGAGAATTAATAAAGTTAGCTAGAAGTAAAAAGATCTTAGCTACATATCATTACGTGAAGCGAAGTTAAATAAAAAGACTCTTGTAAAAGACAAGAGTCTTTTTATAATGTTCTCTATATAGAAGGAAAAGATTGGATAATGGTCGAAAAATATAATATAACTTCCAAGAAATGACTGAAAAAATAAAATTTTGTCGGGGGAAAGGGTTAGAAGTATGAAAGAAATGCTACAGTTATTTCGCAACAAAGTGTATGCACGATTTTTTCTAGCGAATATTTTAGAGCGACTCGGTTCTATGATTGCTGGAATTTCTTTAATGTTTTATTTGTTAGACCAGTACGGAAAACAACCAGTTTACGCAACGATGACACAAATTATGATGGCATTACCTGCATTAATCTTTTTTCTATTAGTAGGGACAGTAGTGGATCGTTTTGATAGACAGCGTATTTGTACGGTAAGTAACATATGTTGTTCGCTCTGTAATATCGGAATTCTAATTTCGCTTTATTACGGGATGATTATACTCGTCTTTATATTTTTATTTTTGGAAAATGCATGTATACAATTTTTCTCTCCATCAGAACAGTCGATGATACAAGGAGTAGTTGAATCAGACCAATACGGTGCAGCAGCAGGTGTGAATCAAATGGTAAATAGTTTATATGCTTTGTTTGGTGTAGGAATTGCAACGATGGTGTACTGGACTTTTGGAATATACGGGAGTATTTTAGTAAATACGCTCACTTTTATTATGAGTGGCATTTTGATTCAAACGATTTCCATTCCAGAAAAAGTGCGTTTGCCAAACGGTAGAACAAAATGGAAAGAAGTTAATTTGAAGATGTTAATAACAGAGTTTCAAGAAGGGATCAAGTATATATATCAAAATGACACTTTAAAAAAATTACTTTTAGGATTTATCGTATTTGGACTATTAAATGGTATTTTAAGCATATCCACTACTTACATATTAAAATATAAATTAGCACCAGCAACGTATGAAAGTTTAGCGATGGTGGGCGGTGTAGTTGGAGGAATTTCATTATTAATTGGAAGTATAGTAGCAACAAGTATAGGTAAGAAATATGCACCTAAGCCTATTATTGTATTTGGTATGGCGGGCTCAGGGGTCTTTTTCGGTATGTGTTACTTTGTAAATCACGTATGGTCTTTTTATGTATGTATCGCTTTTGCGACTTTCTTTTTACCATTTATTAATGTTGCAATAATGGGCTGGATGTATGAAATTGTAGAAGAGTCATTCATGGGACGCGTTCAAAGTTTACTTAGTCCATTAACGACAGGATTCCAGCTGTTATCTCTCGGTGCGATAGCGATGTTGTTCCCAAAGTGGATTCGTGCAGATACGTTGTTTATTATTTTATTTGGTTTATTATTTTTTGTTACGTGTTTATATCAAGCCATTTTACCTAGTGGGAAGAAACGGGTGCAAGGTATAGCTGAAGAGATGTAATATATCCGGTTTTGATTTCTGAATATTCTATCGGCTAGTAAGGAGAAATCGTTATGTTGATGCGAATTGTTAAATGGTGTGGGATTACTTGTTTACAACTAGTAGCTGCAATCTTATGTATAATCTGCCTAGGTGCGCTACCGCGTTTATTTAAGGGACTGCAAATTGATTTAATCGGTTTTTGGAACACGATTGTATTTCTTGGAGGGAAGTTACTACAACCGGGTGAAATTACATATGGATTTCGGGACTCAAGAAAATTATTTCCGCAAATTTGGATTCATTATATTGAAACGATGATTGTATTTCTCTCAGCGTTTTTACTATCTTTGCTTATAGCGTATATACTTGTCGTTTGGGTATTGCAACGTTCTCATATAAAGCAGAAAATGTGGAATGGGATTTTCCTTACGCTTGAGAGTATACCGGATATACTACTTATTTTATCATCACAACTTCTTGTCGTAATTCTTTTTCAAAAGACTGGCTTTATGCCAATCAAGCTTTCAGGATTAGGGGAAGAAAGGATACGTTTGTTACCGATTATATGTCTTACCGTACCAACAACATTATTGTTTATTAAACTTTTGTTATTACGATTTAAAGAAGAATTAGAGAAAGAATATAGTTTGTTTGCTAAGAGTAAGGGGCTAAGCTTACGGCATATTTTGACACATCATATTTCAAGAAATGTTTTATTGACGACAATTTATTATGCGAAAACAAATATTTTATTTATGCTTTCAAATTTATATATTATCGAATGGATTTTCAATACATATGGAATGTTTGTTTTTGTAAAAGAAAATTCTAAATTAGAAATATTTACAGTGAGTCTAGTTATATTATACGTGCCGCTTTTTATACTATTTCGTATATTACATACGCTTTTACAAAATGTTATAAAGGAGCGTGTGTAATATGTGGCAAGTTGTAAAAAGAGATGTGAGATTTTGGATAGGTATTACTTTTTTGAGTGTACTAATGATTGTTAGTATTGGATATACGGTGTTTTTTGATGGGAATATTCGCGAACTTACGATGATGTATAACGAAAAAGGGGAACTAGAGGCAGCTCCATTTTCACCATCGGGTAAATTTTGGTTTGGAAGTGATGTGAAAGGCCGCGACCTTGTTCAATTAATAATAGAAGGCGCGAAATGGACAGTTGGAGCGAGTATAATTATAGCGATTTTACGAGTTATAGTTGGAGGGGGAATTGGTTTACTTCTTGGTATGTATGGTAAACGTTCTTTTCCAGTTATTTCATCATTTTTTGATCCTTTTAGTATTGTACCGATGGTTATGATTTCTTATTTTATGTTAAATGAAGTTTTAACGTTTGATAGTGGAGCGGAAGTTGTGCCGTTGTATTTGCGTGTGGCATTTCAAATTATAGTACTTGTATGCCTTGCTGTACCAACGGTTATGTTGTATGTAGCGCAAGAAGTCAAGCGTATTAAGAAGGAAGAATTTATGTTGGCAGCCACTGTGCTCGGCGGAAGTAAGTGGCAGAGGTTGAGGCGCCATATATGGCCGCATATGTTACCATCATTTCTTTTATTAGTAGCTCAACAATTTGTGAGTGTACTATTACTTCTTTTGCATCTTGGAATACTTAAGTTGTTTTTTGGAGGAACGATATTATTTGGATTAGATGCAGATAGTGTAACAAAAGAATGGACTGGTCTAATTGGTCAAAACTTCCGCCATTTAACTACACATACATGGATTGTACTTATACCAATTGCTTTCTATAGTATGACGATCTTGTCAGGCAATCTAATCAGTAATAGCATGCAAGATGCGATTAAACTAGGAAATGCAAGAATGCCTAAGAGTAAGGATAAAGAAATGAAGGAAGAGAAACAAGTACAACATACCGTGAATGATTTTTCTTTCTATAGAGAGGTACAAAAATAAAAAAAAGATAGCTGAAGACAAATCGTTTTCAGCTATCTTTTTTCGTTTAATTTAGTGGTGTCCAGCTAATAGAGTAAACACTATTATTAGGAAAAAACCGCTAGTAGTCCATGTTGAAAATGTAAGGAAAGAGAGCTGTTTCTTAGCTTTCCAAAGCATTTCATGAATTGTTACATAGCCAAGTGAACCGATAGCACTTCCCATAATAAGCCCTTGTAAATGTAAAGCTTTTCCTTCCATCAAAATGCCAAAAACCGTACCAGTACCAAGAATAAGAGAAAGTAATAAAGTTGTTAATAAAAATGAAATATATTTATGCTTTGTAAAGAGGAAGGGGATAATTAAAGCTAATCCTTCTGGAATATGGTGAATTACAATCGCAAGTAAGAAAGGAATGGCAGAGTCATTATGATTTATAAATGCTGTACCTAAAGCAAATCCACTCGGCAAATTATGAATAAATATAGCGAAAGAGAGGAAAAGGAAAGTTTGCCATGCTTGTTGATCTTTTTTATGGATCATTGGATGATGACAATAGTTATCTAATAAGCTCATAACTAAAATACCGATAGCTATACCAAGTATAGGCCCAATTATTTCATAGCTTGTAAAGGTTTCAGGAATAATTTCAAGGGATAATAGGCCAAGTAAAATTCCGCCACATAATGCGTATAAACGATGCATTTTTTCCTCAATTAGCTGGCGCGTAGCGATGCCAACAGCACCGCCTAATAGTAATCCACCGAATGAAAAAAATGTAACTATCATAGGAATCCATAATCGTTCCATAGTATCACACTCCGATTCTTCCACTTATTTTTAGCTTACGAAAAGTAAAGTTAGATTAGTCCAAGTAATTATGTTTGATTATGGAGAAAAAACTGATAATTAGTTATAATTTATATATTAAATTTAAGTGGAAAATGAAATGGGGAATAAGTTTGCATACAAAATGGAGTCTATCCGAATACGAAAACCCAAAACGATATGATATAGAAAATAAAAGTTTGTCAGATTTTCCGTTCTTACTATCATGGGCACAAAAACTAAATATACAAAATGAATGGGTTTTAGACATTGCCTGCGGGACAGGAAGAGTTACACTTCCATTCATAGAAAACGGATATCAAATGATTGGTGTAGATATACATGAAGGCATGCTTGCTGAAGCAAAGAGAAAATCTACGGAGTATAAAAAAGTAAAATGGCTACAACAAGACTGTTTACAATTAAAGATTGAAGAAACGATTCCGTTAGCATTTATGGTTGGCCATGGATTTCAGCATTTTCTTACGAATACAGATCAAAATAAGTTATTAACATCTATACATCATGTGTTAGCTGATAATGGTATATTAATATTTGATACACGTTTTCCTTCTAAAGAAGAATTAATACAACCATCTACAGAAGAATACTGGACAACTATTAGTGATGAAAAGGGAAGAAAATGTGATTTATATACTGAAATGACATACGATTCAACTCAGCAAATACAGCACTACATAACAACAAGAAAGTTTTATGGGGGTGATGTGCAAGTAGAAGAACTGAAAACAACGATTGATCTTCGCTATACGTATCCACGGGAGTTAGAAAGATTATTAGTAGTGAATGGTTTTGAATTATTACATATATATAATGATTGGGAAGGAAATGAGTTATGGGAAGATTGCTATTCTATGGTAGTAGTTTGTCGGAAGAAAAAATAGTGTTATTTTAAAAATATGAGTGTAAAAAGCTTATAAGGAGAGAAAAAGATGTCTTGGTACTTAGATAATGTTTATGAATTAAATAAAGAAGCGCCATATACATTTTACCTTCCTAGTTCAGAAGTGTTGGAGAAATTAAAGGTTGGAGATTTGGTAAAACTAATTTTTGTATCTAAAAATGAGGAAGAAGATGGGTTTCATGGTGAGAGAATGTGGGTTGAAATTACTGAAAGAAACGAGAAGAAGTTTGTAGGGAAATTGAACAATGATCCGTATCGTTTAAATTTAAAAATAGGTGATAAAATTTCATTTGGAATTGAAAATATATGTGATACGGAATATAACGATCCAGCTTCAAAAGATTGGGATTTTTATTTTGATACGAAGGTAATTGTTAGTAATGATGTTCTTGAAAGAAGAGAATTTAATTTTATGCTTAAAGAGGATTCAAGAGAAGAAAGTGACTCTGGTTGGTCAATTTTAAGTGGCTATGAAAGTGATGACTATGTAAATGATCATAAAAACTTTCAAGTTATTTCAGTTGGAGTCATATTGAATATAGATGATTCTATTTTAGAATTTCTTGAGGAACCACCTTTATGTGCATATGAAAGAAATGATGAAGGTAGATTTTATAAGATTGAAGATTATGATTGGGATGCGTATGTAAATGGATAGAAGAATTTATTACGTTGTAAAGAAAAGTACATTTTGTTTCGGAATCATATTAATGTTATTTTTAAGTGGATGTATCAGTTTTGGTAAAGAAACTACAGATACAATTTACGTAATTCCTGAAGAATATGAAGGGGATTTAATTGTTTTATATAATGTACCTGGTGCTGAGACGTTACAAGAAGAAGATGGATTTAGTGTTGTTACTTTCTCAGCTGACGGTACTGCTGTGACATCTACACAAAATATGAAATATGGTACAGTGAATGATATATATTACACAGTAAATAAAGAAGGGAAGCGTACGAAGCTTGATTCTAGCTGTATACGCCTTGCTTCAACTGGAAGTAGGACCGAAAATTCATGGGAATTCCCACTTGCAAACTTAGAAGTAACTCGTACAGCATGTTCTCAAGAATTTTCAGCCAATGGTAGAGAGGTACCTGAGAACCAGGAACATCCTGCTGAAAAGAAGATGAGAGATTTGATGCAGCATGTACAAGAGCAATATATGAATAAAGTGAAATAGTTAGTATGTTAGATGGAAGAAATTTATAAGTAGTATAAATTGAAGAGAATAGTAGTAAATGGAGGAACTTATCATGCAACAAATTAAAAAAATAGGAAACTCATTTTGGTATATGACACCTGTTTCTGAAACAGATAGACCTATATTAGGAATGGTCGTTGGACAAGAAAAAGCTTTAATGATTGATGCAGGGAATTCAGAAGCACATACACAATTATTTTTAGAAATGCTAAAAGAACAAAATGTATCAAGTCCTGATTTCGTAGCATTAACGCATTGGCATTGGGATCATATTTTTGGATTGCCTGTATTACAAAATGCATTAACTATTGCGCATGCTGAAACGAAAAAAGAGATGCAGAAACTAGTATCTTATGAATGGACAGATGAAGCATTGGACGCACGCGTAAAAGAGGGTACTGAAATAGAATTTTGTGCGGATTGTATTAAAAAAGAGTTCAATGAAGAACAAAGAAATATTAAAATTATTCCTCCGACCTTAACGTTCCAGGATCAACTTGAATTAGACCTTGGTGAAGTGACATGCGTGTTAAAACATGTAGGCGGAGATCATGCACATGACTCTGTTGTTATGTACATAAAAGAAGAGAAGATATTGTTTTTAGGAGACTGTATATATGCAGATATTTTTTCTTCGAAGTGGAACTATACGACGAGACGAACGTCTAAATTAATAGGTGAATTAGAGAAATTTGATGCTGAGACATATATTCTTTCTCATGGGACAGCTATAAATCGGGATGAGTTTTTACAAGAAATGCATTTGCTGAAAACAGTAGGAACGTATACGGAAAATCATAAAGGTGATGAGGAGAAGATAAGGGCAGCGTATAAACGAGACATAGATAGAGAATTAAATGAAGATGAACTAGAAACAATAACGTTTTTTGTAAATGGTTATGAAATGAATAATCAGTAAGACACTAAACTAATCAAATATAATTAAACTGCACAAAAAGAGTATTGAAATTTAATTCAATACTCTTTTCAATAGTTAAATATTAAGTTCCAACCAATTTCTGAATTTTTGTTAGCTCATTGCCTGAAGTAGTATCATTTTATTTTCATATAAATAAGGTTTTAAGTGGAAGCTTTCTTCGCTAATTCAGTTATATAGTTGAAAAATCCATTGTGGTTTACATCGTATACTACATTTACAGATCTTCCATTTACTGTTTCAACTGTACGCCCCTGGCTAGGTCCATATGTATGAACAATACTATTAATCGTTTGTGATTTTGCAAGGCTAGTGTTTCCGACAAACGCAGCAGTTAATACATCCCACAAATAGTAAGTAGAGTTAGTTGAGAAATGAACGAGGGGAGGAACCATTGCATAGCATTGACCAAGGAAATCAATACCAATATATTTTCGCTCTTTTGCCCAATGTTCACGTATGTCTATAGTTAATGGAACCTGGTTTGTACTTTCTAGCGTTACTAAGTCGATTTTAATTTTTGATTCCCACACACGAGCTACTGCTTCAGGATCCCAAAACGAATTCCACTCAGCTGTTCCATCATGTTCTGGTTCATGTACATTGCCGGCAGTACGAAATGTTCCTCCCATCCAAACAAGGCGCTCAATTTTCCCCTCGATTACAGGTGCTTCATATAGTGCACGGGCTAAATCGGTAAGAGGCCCTGTAAATAATAAAGTTATTTTCTCTTCAGTTTGTAGTAGGGTTTCAATTAAATGATGATGTGCAGGTTTTTCTGCTACGGGTGTTACAACTTTTCCAGACTCATTTAAAATGGGTAAAGCATCTACATAAAATGCATGCATCCGCCAGTCTTTTGGAAATGGATTTTTCGCACGGGAATTTGATGCGGCTACTTCAATATTTTCTTTGCCGAAGCGATCAATAATTTTGCGACTTGCTGAGATTGCTGGTTCCAAATAGCAATCTGCTGGGATAACTGAAACACCTGTAAGTTTGACATTATCCATTTGGAGTAATAAAAATAGTGAAATAAAATCATCTACACCACCATCATGATTGAAGTACACTTTTTTCATCATTGTAATCTCCATCCTATATGATTTAGTTAGGAATTAAATATGAATTGTGGAAAAATCATCAATGATTTCCACCACTTCAATTTTTCCATTGATTAGTAATTCCGGAAGTTCATTATTTACAGTTCCTTTCCAATACCCTCTTGCTTGTTCAATTTTTTGAGAGAAAGGAATACCATCTTCTTTCGGTAAAAGATTTCCGTCACCTTCAAAACAATGTCCAATTACTCGTAGTTTAACAATCTGCAAAACTTCTCGATTGTAAGAATCAAATAATGCTTTCCATTTTAAAGCATCTTCATAGCTCTTTGCAGCATATAAACAAGATAATCTTGAAGGGTATTCAGGAAATTCTTGTAGTCTAACCATTTCTACAATCGTTTCTCTAACGGCTCTAATTGTTTGATCGATATAACTCATAACTACTTTAGCATTTTCATTCTTTATATGTAATTCTTCATTTTTATAGTGGTTATTTATAATTTTTATGCCATCTTCACCACTAGAATTTAATTGTTCTCTTTCAAAAAAGAACCGATATAGGGTATTCGTTTGATTTTTATCAAAATGAATGATTTGTCCAATATTCATTTTTTTCCTTGTTACGATGTGATATGTGTAAAACTCTTGTTTATCCATGGTTATCCTCCTAGTAGTAACTATCAGGTATTACAAAGTTAAATTTAATAATTCAACATTGAGATATATAAAACCTTTATAAATGAAAGTAAGGATTTGAGCAGAAAGTAAAGAAAATATATGATAACGCTTTAAATTTGTTCACAAAATGTTCACTTACGAAGAGGTTTCCACAATCGATATAATGACAAAGACTCAAAGAGAAAGGATGATAAAAATTGCCAACAACAAGAAAGGAAAACCTCCAATTTGGTATGATGATGTGCCTTGGAATGGTTATTGTAATGACGTTTTATAATTTATTACTGAATGGAGCAGGAGGGCCAATTCATATTAAGGAGATCGCATTAGAACTAATAATTGGATTCATTATTGCATTATTAATTGAAATATGTATCGTTGGACCTTGTGCGAAAAAACTTGTATTCATGTTACCGTTTGATAAATCGAAGAAAATAAATATTATAGTTACGATGGCGACAGCTATGGTAATCGGAATGGTTTTCTTTATGTCTTTTTACGGAATGGCTATGATGTATTTGCATAATGGGTTGCATGGTGAATCATTCGTTTCAATGTATTTCTCAATTTTTATTAAAAACTTCATTATGGCGTATCCATTACAATTAATTATTATGGGGCCACTTGTGCGTTTTTTATTTGGAAAGTTTGTTTTGAAGAATAAAACCGTTAATATAGCGTAGATAAAAACGATAAAACTTTATATTAGAATAAAACACATCTCAAATTTTTTGAGATGTGTTTTTTAATGTTCACTCGGAGTTATTTTCATACTGATGTGACATTTGTCCTTTTGCCTTTATAGGATTATAGCTTTTAATTAAGTCAGAAATAGAAGATTAGGAGATGATTTTTTGAAAGGCGTTGTATTTGCTATTTTAGCTGGCGTATTTATTACACTTCAAGGTACATTTAATGCAAAACTTAGTTCACATATCGGTATATGGTCAACGAGTATTATTACGCATTTAATTGGATTCTTTATTGCTACAACTGTATTTTTGTTAAAGAAAGAAGAGAAAGTAGCAGATTTAAAGGATGTGAAAAAAATATATTTAGTAGCTGGTGCACTTGGTGGGTTAATTATTTGTGCAGAAACAATATCAATATATTCAATGGGAGTTACGTTAACAGCTGGAACACTCATGGTTGCTCAATTATTAACAGCAACTCTAATTGAAATGAAGGGATTATTTCAAATAAAAAAGATACAGATGGAGAGATATCATATTGTGGGAACAATAGTAATGATTATAGGTATTGTTATATTTAATATGTAAATGAAAGGAGGAAATGAAAATGGAGAATAAATCAGATTTAATTATCCATTATTTGAAAACTAATAAAATGCTTGAAATTTTTTCAGAGATAGATACAGCTTATTTTCAAGTAAATCATTTTGATAAAGGTAAGTTTATATGTAATATAGATGACGCAATGGATCGTTTATATTTTGTTGTTAAAGGTAAAGTAAAAGTTTATACGATTACACCAGAGGGGAAGAAACTGATCCTTCGTTTTATCAATCCATTGGCGGTTGTTGGTGATATTGAATTCATACAAAATAGCAAAGCGCATAATGTCGTTGAAGCTTGTTCAGATGTTATAGCCATCTCTATTTCTCATGCTGTAATTAGAAATAAGTTATTACATGATCCTATATTTATGAACTTCTTGCTTGAAAACATTGCAAACACATTAAAAATATCGACTCGTTTTACAGCACTTAATTTACTTTATCCAGTAGAAGTACGTGTAGCTAGTTATTTACTTTCTATTTCTACTGATAGTAATGGGAATATGTATAAAAAAGATTTGGATGCAACTTCGATATCAAGTATTGCGGATTTTATAGGAGTAAGTTATCGGCACGTAATCCGGGTGTTACAAAAATTTTATAAAGAAAAATTAATTGAAAAGAGAAATGGAGTTATTGTAATTAAAGACTTTTTTAAAATGAAGGAAGTTGCTAAAGATAATATTTATGAGTAATGAAAGGGAGAGGAAGATTTTGATTGGATTTAGTTTAGCTATATTAGCAGGAATATTAATTAGCTTACAATCTGTTTTTAATACGAAAGTGAATGAAAATGTAGGGCAGTGGTTAACAACTACATGTGTTCTTGGAATAGGTCTTATAAGTTCAGTGCTATTTTATATCATTACAGAGAAAAGTATAAGTGTTAATTTTTACACTACAAATTATTTGTTTTATGTAAGTGGGTTGTTTGGTATCGGATTAATTATTTGTATAATGGGTGCAATAAAGAGCTTAGGTCCAGCATATACGGTGCTCATTAGTCTCATAACTCAATTAGTAGTTGCGTTATGTATTGATACATTTGGATTATTTGGAATGGAGAGAATTCCATTACAAATAAATAAATTAGTTGGTATAGGTCTATTAATTATAGGGATAGGAATTTTTAAAAATCTTTTTTCGAATAAGAAATCTATTAAAATAACTGGGGATGAGATTTAAAAAATATAAAGGAAAGGTGTTAATGATCTGATTAAATATTTATGCAGTAGAGAATGCCTTACTTATATGCCCTGTTTGTGAAAGTTTTATATCTATTCAATAAAAAAACATGAATTAGCAATTAGCATAGTTGAAAAGCAGAGATCGATATGTCGAGGTCTTCTTTATTTATATTGTTTTGAGGTTATATGAACTTAAATATAGGAGTATAAGAAGTGGCTTTAGGCAAGAAGAATATGACCAAAAACAAAATATTACTAAACATACGTAACTAATGCATGCAATGTCTTTTTCAGTTATTATGTTGTAAATAATTTTATGTTAAAATCTTTTACATAATGAAATAAAGGGGTAGTATTCTATGGGTTATTTCTCAAATAGTTTATTAGTTTTGTTTGTTCTTATCGTCTGCAGTTGTATGATTTTTGGTTGATAAAATAATGATAGATTTATATAAAAGAAGTTAACTGATGTGAGGTTAACTTCTTTTTATTTTATGTTGAGAAGGAGTTATTTTGTTCTTATGGAAGTTTGTTAAAGGTAATTTTATGAAATACAAACAAACGATAGGATAAGGAGTATTTACATGAATAATAGTATAAATTACACAATGGAACACCCGACAGATTTCAATGAATTATTAGTCTTATATGAATCTTTAGGATGGAATTCTCTTCAATTAACGGTTAACGAGTTAGAACAAATGTGTAAACAAAGTTGGTATGCAATTTATGCTTTTGATGATAAGAAGTTAGTAGGGATGGGGCGTATTATATCAGATGGCGTAATAACTGGCGTTATTTGTGGTGTTTGTGTATTGCCAGAGTATCAGTCCATTGGTATTGGAAAAGAAATAGTAGAAAGATTAATCCAGCACTGTGAACAAAACAAGGTTATTCCCCAACTTATGTGTGTAAAAAAATTGCAATCTTATTATGAATCTATAGGGTTTGAGGCATTCTCTATTGGGATGACAAAAACTATTAAAAGATAGTGTGGCTTTATATTTTCGGTGTAGTTGTGCATATTTTCAAACTTCATCATAAAGGAGACGGACTATATGGAGATTGCTAAAGGGGTAGAAATGTTACAACTTGAGTTTCAAGAATTTATTATTCACCCAATTCTTTTATGGGATGATGAAATGGCAGTGTTAATAGATACTGGTTTCCCTGGACAATTTGAAGATATACAAATAGAGATGGAGAAAGTTGGGGTATCTTTTGATAAGCTAAAAGTTGTGATTTTGACACATCAGGATTTAGATCATATAGGTAGCCTTCCTGATTTATTGGAGAATGGTGTAAGCGATATTAAAGTTTATGCGCACGAGCTAGATAAGCCATATATTGAGGGAGAGTTACCTTTATTGAAAGATGGAAATGTAGAGAATCCACCAAAAGGAAAAGTTAGTAATACGGTGATAGATGGGCAAGAACTTCCGTATTGCGGTGGGATACTAATTCTACATACCCCAGGACACACTCCAGGTCATATTAGTTTATATTTGAAACAAAGTAAAACCCTTATTGCAGGAGACTCGATGTATAGTGTGAATGGAAAGTTAGGAGGAATTCATGCCCCAACAACTTTAAATGTTAAGGAATCACAGCAGTCTTTAAAGAGGTATTCAAATCTAGATATTGAATCGGTAGTTTGTTATCATGGGGGATTAAGTAAGGAGAATATAAAGATTCAAATTCAAAATTTGTAAAAGTTGAAGAGGAATTTTTTGTTAAACTGTGCTGAAGTATAATCTAATTAATAGTTAATAAATAATAAAAGAGCATGTTTGAAAAAAATTCAAACATGCTCTTTTATTAAATGAAATCTATTTAAGATTAACGGCCTAACCCGTTCCAATAAAAAGAAACGATTTCTTGGGCTAATTCATCTATATTTGTAAGAATAGGATTGTGATTTTCATCTTTAAAATTCCCAATTGATAATAAAGATACGAATGCATGAGCCGCAAACGTAGCGTTTCCTCTTGGGATTTCTCCAATTTGCATTGCATTATCAAGTGCTTTTTCTAATACTTCATACATGTTGTCTTCAGCATTTTTTAATTGTTTCAATTGTTCTTCAGATAATGATAGTTTTGCATCTTTCATAAAATTCTTCATATCAATATCCATCGTTGCGTGTAAGTAGACTTTAGCGAAGTCCAATAATCTTTCTTTTAAAGTCTTATTTGTAGAAAGGATTTGAGACATATTTTCGCGTATACGTACCATCATTTGAATCATAGTAGCGGTAAATAAATCTGCTTTTGTTGAATAGTAATAGTAGACGGTTGCTTTCGTAACACCACAAACTTTTGCAACTTCATCCATGGAAACGACTTGATAATTTTGAGTAAGAAATAGTCGAGTTGCAACTTCCAAAATGGTTTCTTTTGTAGATTTTGTATTTTTATTTTGACGAGGCCTTCCGAGAGGACGTTGTTTTTGTTCCAAATCCATTCGCTCCTGACATGTATTGTTGAGATAATTATAACACAAAGTTTTATTCATTCTTGATTAATTAACCAACCAGTATATATAATTAATGTTAGAGGAAAAAAGGAAGGTGGGTTTTTATGAAAAAGCACCCGTTACATATGTTAGGGAGGCTTGTAGCAGGGAAGCATACACAGTGGATAACTTTATCGGTTTGGATTCTTATTACATTATTACTTTCATTTACATTGCCACAAGTAAACAGTACGAAAGAACCGAATCCGAAAAATTTACCTGAAACAGCTATGTCGCAGCAAGCGGAAGCACTTATGAAAAAAGAGTTTCCGAATAATGCAGGAAATCCTTTGTTAGTAGTATGGTATAGAGATGGTGGATTACAGTCACAGGATTATAAACTCATACAAGACGTTTATAAAGAATTAAAGGCCAGTCCTTTAAAGGAACAATCAACGTTACCACCATTTGATACAATTCCGGAACAAGTATTATCAAAAAGTGCATCAAAAGATGGTACATCATTTGTTACACCAGTATTCTTTAACAAGGCTGCTGGAACAGATATATTAAAAGGAAATCTTGATGATTTAAGAAACATAGTGAATAGTAAGGTCGATGAAGATCCATTTAAACAAAAAATAAGTGATTCTGGTTTACATGTTCGATTATCTGGACCTGTAGGCATTCAAACAGATGCAGTTAGTTTATTTAGTCAAGCAGATGTGAAATTATTAATTGCCACTGTACTACTCGTATTAGTCCTATTAATTTTACTGTACCGTTCACCAATTTTAGCAATTTTACCTTTACTTGTTGTGGGCTTTGCATACGGTATTATTAGTCCTACACTCGGTTTTTTAGCTGATCACGGATGGATTAAAGTAGATGCCCAAGCGATATCAATTATGACAGTATTATTGTTTGGTGCTGGAACGGACTATTGTCTATTTTTAATTTCGAGATATAGAGAGTACTTGCTAGAGGAAGAAAGTAAATATAAAGCATTGCAACTTGCAATTAAAGCTTCTGGCGGAGCAATTATAATGAGTGCGTTAACTGTTGTACTTGGATTAGGAACATTATTACTCGCTCATTACGGTGCCTTTCATCGATTTGCGGTACCATTTAGTGTTGCTGTATTCATAATGGGAATTGCTGCTTTAACAATTTTACCAGCGTTATTATTAATTTTCGGTAGAACTGCATTCTTCCCATTTATACCGAGAACAACTTCAATGAATGAGGAATTTGCAAGAAAGAAAAAGAAAGTCGTAAAAGTTAAAAAATCAAAAGGTGCCTTTAGTGAAAAACTTGGAGATGTTGTAGTACGAAGACCGTGGACAATAATTATGCTCACTGTATTTGTTTTAAGTGGATTGGCTTCATTTGTACCACGTATTCAATACACATATGACTTATTAGAATCATTTCCGAAAGATATGCCTTCACGTGAAGGGTTTACGTTAATTAGTGATCATTTTTCAGCTGGGGAACTAGCACAAGTAAAAGTTGTTGTTGATACGAAAGGAAAAGAGCTTCCTATTAAAGAAGAACTAGAGAAATTTTCTTTTGTAAATACAGTAAAAGACCCAAAAGAGGGTAAAGAAAATAAGCAAATACAAATGTATGAGGTTTCTTTAGCTGAAAATCCATACTCAATTGAAGCGTTAGATCAAATCCCTAAATTGAAAAGTAGTGTAGAAAAAGTATTAAAAGATGCTGGGATTAATAATGTTGAAGATCAATTGTGGATTGGTGGAGAAACAGCGTCACTATATGACACAAAACAAATTACGGAACGTGATGAAGCAGTTATCATTCCAGTAATGATTAGTATTATAGCTTTATTATTACTTGTTTACTTACGATCTATTGTCGCGATGATTTATTTAATTGTAACTGTTGTATTATCGTTCTTCTCGGCACTAGGAGCAGGATGGCTATTACTTCATTATGGTATGGGAGCGCCAGCCATTCAAGGTGCGATACCGTTGTATGCATTCGTATTTCTAGTTGCTTTAGGTGAAGATTATAATATCTTTATGGTTTCTGAAATATGGAAAAACAGAAAGACACAAAATCACTTGGATGCAGTAAAAAATGGCGTTATACAAACAGGTAGTGTCATTACATCAGCAGGTTTAATTTTAGCAGGAACTTTTGCAGTGTTAGGTACACTTCCAATTCAAGTTCTTGTTCAATTTGGTATCGTAACTGCAATTGGTGTACTACTAGATACCTTTATTGTTAGACCATTACTTGTACCTGCGATTACGGTCGTTTTAGGACGCTTTGCTTTTTGGCCAGGAAAACTTTCAAGAAAAAGTGAAGAAGTACAAAAGGTGGATGCATAGTTAAGAAAGCCAAGGATACTTTCCTTGGCTTTCTTCTATGTAGTTTATTAATTTTTTGAAGTCAAATCATCAGTTACAGCATGATCAGCATCTTCAATAGCAGTTTCTGGCATTCCGTATAAGCCATTCATTGCTTGTTCTTCTACATTAAGGTTTACAGTATTATTATTTTGAATAGGTGTATTGTTTGCGATAGCATTATCTTTTTTATTTACATTTTTGTCATTCATGTTTGAATCCTCCAAACGTCAGTTGATTTATTAATAGTATGTGGTTGGATTCCAAGAAATATGTGAATGGATTTTTGCAGATGTTATATAATTAAATAAAAACTTGAGGATAAATTTAAATTGTAAGGAGTGAAAAGTTGTGGTGAGAACAAGAAAGTTAGCCTTCTAAAATAAAATGAAATTTTAGGAGGCTATTACAATGAGGTTTCATATAATTGACAGAGAAAATTGGAATAGAGAGCAGTATTTTGAACATTATTTAAAGTTGAAATGTACGTTTAGTATGACTGTGAATGTTGATATTACGAGGTTATTAAAGGAATTAAATCAAAAGGGAATAAAATTTTATCCCGTTTTTATATATTTAATTTCTAGAGTATTAAATAATCATAAAGAATTTCGAACATGTTTTAATGATGAAGGAGTTTTAGGTTATTGGGAGGAAATGACACCAAGTTATACAATCTTCCATAAAGATGATAAATCTTTTTCAAGTATATGGACGGATTATTCTAGTGATTTCCACATTTTCTATAAAAATTATGAAGAAGATATGAGATGCTATGCTAATGTTCATGGTCTTTTCACGAAAGAGAATATTCCGCCAAATGCTTTTCCTATTTCTAGTATACCTTGGGCTAGTTTTACTGGATTTAATCTAAATATTAATAATGATGGTGATTTTCTATTACCGATAATAACTTGTGGAAAATATTTCACTGAAGAGAATAAGGTTATACTACCAGTTTCATTGCAAGTCCATCATTCGGTTTGTGATGGGTATCATGCGAGTCGATTTATAGAGGATTTACAGGAGTTAAGTAATAGTTGCAACGAGTGGCTAAAGTAATATCTAATTTTTAATAATATACAATTAAAAATAAATAAAAGAAGAGAACATGTTTATATTGCATGTTCTCTTTTTTATTCATTAATACTAAGTAACAGTGGAAAATATAGGTTGATTTGTAGTTTAATAGTAAATGAAGTGATTGATTTTAATTTTCTTTATTTTATAACTATACGGTTCGCAAAACTTATTATCTTGTAACAATGAAGGAGAAAACAAAAATGACAATAATATCTATAGAAAAAGCTACAATTTTAGATGCTGAAAAGTTAACAGAAATAATGACACGAACATTTAATGAAGAAGCAAAACATTGGCTAAGCGATCAAGGTGATGTCATTGACTATAACATCCAACCACCAGGCTATTCTTCAGTTGAAATGATGAAATATTCGATTGAAGAACTCGATTCTTTTAATGTGATAATGGATAAAGAAATAATCGGGGGAATTATAGTTACGATCTCTGGTAAGTCATACGGTCGAATTGATCGTATTTTTGTAGATCCTGATTATCAAGGAAAAGGAATTGGATCACATGTTATTAAATTAATAGAAGAGGAATATCCAAGCATAAGGATTTGGGATCTCGAAACATCCAGTAGACAAATTAATAATCATCATTTTTATAAAAAAATGGGCTATGAAATAATTTTTAAATCTGAAGATGAGTATTGTTATGTAAAAAGAATAACTGTAGAGTCAGCTAAAGAGAAACTGATTAAAAATAATGATATGAAAAATAGCCAATATGAAAACTGTAATCTAGCAAATACAGAGTATTATCAAGTGAATTTAAAAAACAGTTCCTTTGTTGGTAGCAATATGATGAATATGAAGATGAGTAATTGTAATGTAAGTCAATCAAAGTTTAGAAATATAAATTTAAAAAGTTCTTTATATGCAGATTTAAATCTTTCCGGTAGTAAATTTTCTTTTGTGACTTTAGGTGGAGTTCATTTTAAAGATACAAGCCTTGGAGAAGATAAACTTCCTATTTCATTTAATAGATGTGATTTGGAAGGTAGTACGATAAGTAATAGTAATCTAAAAAATATGGAAATAGAAAATTGTGATATAACTGGTATGAAAATAAATGGTATTCCAATTGAAAATCTGCTTGAGTTATATAATAAAGTGAAAAATTAACCCGCATCACTATGTAGATAAGCTGGTCGTAATTTGGATATTACACCGAAATAATTGTGTAAAAATAACATAAAGAAATATAGAAGGAAAGGGGTTTCAACCAGGGGTCTAGAAGAATAAATGTATTGTTATGAATATGGAGGGGAGAAAATATGGAGATTAAACTAAGAGCGGTAGAAATACAAGATGCTAGAGCAATTCATCGTATATGCATACAAGATGATGTTTTACCTTATATGGTTTTCTTACCTAGTATGCGTGTAGATGCGATGGAAAATAGAATTCGTAATTTAGCGCCAAATCAATTTGAATTTGTTGCAGAGTATGATGGAGAAGTTGTTGGATTTGTTGGGTTAACCCAAAGCCCAGGACGCAGATCTCATTCGGGTGATTTGTTTATGGGGGTAGATAGTGAATATCATAATAAAGGCATTGGGAAAGCGCTTCTTACAAAAATGCTTGATTTAGCTGATAATTGGTTAATGTTAGAGCGAGTAGAGCTTGGTGTTTTAGCAACGAATCCGAAAGCGAAATCTCTATATGAAAAATTTGGATTTGTAGAAGAGGGAATAAAAGTAGGGAATTTGAAGGCTCACGGAAAGTTTATTAATGAAATTATGATGAGTCGTTTTAGACCTGATGGTTTAATCATACATAATAGATAGTGAAAAGCATGACATTATACTGTCATGCTTTTTATTTGTTAGTTGTTGTTAGGCAGTTTTGGTTGCACTAAAAATAATGCTAAGCCAATAAAAATAACTGTAATGCCTAGTCCTTGTTGAAAAGAAATAGTCTCATTTAATATAAAGTACGCTAGTATACAAGTTCCAATCGTTTCTCCTAAAATACTCATAGAAATAACAGTAGCGCTCATCCATTTTAGTAACCAATTGAATATCGTTTGACCTAAAATCGTTGCAATGAAAGCTAAGCCAATAAAGCACAACCAAGTTTGTGTAGAGTAATGGATGAAAGATTCTTGCTGCATGTAGGCAAATATACCGAGAAAACAGGCGCTACTTCCATAACTAATTACCGAATACGGAATAAGTAATAAATCTTTACGAACATGTTGGCTAATGAAAAAGTAAGTGGTAATAATTCCGGCCGCAATAAAGGCTAAAATATCTCCGTATAATGCTTCTCCGCTAATTTGGAAGTCTTGCCATCCGATGACGATACTTCCTGAAATAGCGATGAGGCAACCAATAACCGCTCCTTTCGTAAATCTCTCTTTAAATAGAAAGTAACCACCAATCATTGAAAATAAAGGTTGTAACGTTACGATAACTGTAGAACTCGCTACAGAAGTATATTGTAATGATTCAAACCATAGTACATAATGTGCAGCTAAAAATAGCCCGGATATGAATCCGAATCCCCATTGTCTTCTTGTTACTGTTTTTAGCTCGTTACGATTATTTTTATTAAATAGTAATAACGGTAATAGAATCAGTGCAGCAAAGAATAATCGATAAAAAGCAATGATAGCCGCAGGAGCATCTGCCAATTTTACGAAAATTGCTGAAGTTGATAGGGCGAATACGCCGAAAAATAAGATGCAATATGAAAGAATAGGCGATTTCACAGTTTGTCCCTCCGATACAATGTTTATTATAATAAAATTAATACGATATAATGTACAAAGGTAAGTATATAAGTCCTTAAGGCGATAGGAAAGGATTATTTGCCTTTGTTTACTATGTCAGCACAAAGACAACGAAATATGCAATATGATGAACGAAAGGAAGGTTTTACTATGATACATGATAGACTCGGACAAACTGTATTAAGTTATCGTAAGAAAAATAATATGACAATTCGTGAATTTGCTAATTATGCAGGAATTAGTACTTCACTAATTAGTCAAATTGAACGAGGATATGCGAATCCTTCTTTAAGTGTATTGGAATTAATTGCGAAAGCATTAAATGTACCGCTATTTACACTTTTTATTAATGAGATTGATACAGATTCACTCATTTCTAAGAAAAAAGATCGAAAAAAAGTATATCGAGAAAATAATGATCACATTGTATATGATGTATTAACACCGGATTTTATGAAAGCACGTATTGAAATGCTAATGATGGATTTAAATAAACAAGCAAACACAACGGAAAGTCACTATTCACATGAAGATAAAGAAGAGATTGCTGTTGTTATGAAAGGAGAAGTGTATGTGGAGTTAGAAGGAAAAGAATATTTTTTAGAAGAAGGCGATGTTGTACGTATTCCGCCAAATGTGAAACATCGCTTTTTGAATAAAAGTGATGAATCCAATCATATTTTATTTGTATTGACACCATCTTTAGGATGAGTATTAAGTGATTTTTATTACGGGGGAAAAATAGATGGAAAATAAAACTGTTTTAAGAGATGGTCTTTCAATTATTTCTCAGTGTAAAAAACAAACAAATGATATTTGGCATGCGCATTTCGGAGCAGCTGCAATTGCTAGTTATTTTTTCATGAAAGATAACAATATGGAAGAAGAGATCACTCATAGTATGTATTCCCAATCAAAAATGATGTTGAACAATCAAAACTTAGGTGAAATCATCGATAGTAAAGAAGAAATTGATTTTCAAAGTGCTGAAAAACGGATTATAAAATCATTGGAGCATACAATTGATGAACTTCATTGGGTGGGGCATAATGTCATTTATGCTGCATTAAGTTTATTAGCTATAAAAGAGTTACAAAAATGGGGGAATAATCAAGCAATTGAAGGGATTACTAACCTTATATTATCGTTTCGAAAAACAATTCCTGGTAGATCGTGGATTGGTTTTACGACGAAGGAAGTAAAACAATTAAGTATAAACGATGAGATAGAAAGTGAATTCAAAAATCCGAAACAATTATCTAAGTTTATTTTAAAGGAGCTCTCGCAATTTAATATTATTTATAGAGCGGAAGCGCATCATGATTTAATTGGTCATTTGCTTACTTTTTCTCATGCAATTAATATTATGTATGATTTAGGGCATAGAGATATATTCCAACGAGGGATACGTCCACTGTTAAAACTAGTATACGTGTTACGTGCTAGTCAATATCTTATGCCGAATACTGAAATTAACTTGCACTCACCTATAGATCGTTTACCTTTAATCGAATCAAAACGTGCTTATGTATTACCAACAGAAAATCAATTTTGGCTAAAAGACTATAGTGCGTTTGATTGGGATTTCGGGCATGTTTTTAAATTCTCATATAGTTATTTTGATCATATAAAGAGAGCTCCAGAATATAAAGATATTACATTAGAGAAATTCCGATTTGTTATTAATACATAATGAAGTCTAATGATCTGTATAAAGGGTTAAATTTAAATTTTTTTGTTGATAGTATATTATTTTTTTATTTGTAAGATTTTACATGCTTATTTTACTTTTACTAATTATGTAAATAGGCTATACTAAAATACATATATTTTAGTATTGGAGAGAGAAGTAAAACGACATGGAATTAGTGAAATTGGAAAAAGTCATTGAAATAAAGAAAGAAGAACTTTTATATTTAGTATCGGATTACGGAATTCAACATGAAAAAGTATTGGCATTAAGTCAAGAAATAGACAAATTGATTAATTACTTTATGTTTTTAAAATAAAAAGAACTATGGCATGATTTGAAAATGTTATAGTTCTTTTTTATTTGGAAATTCAGATGTATATTCTATATACTGATAATAGATAGAATATTCTGTTTTGAAGGAGGGAGATATATGATATTACATACGCACATTTCAGGCGAAGGGGAACCAATTATGCTTTTACACTCTGGTGGAATGACAGGTTTAGTAGAGTATGAAGAGCAGGTAGCATTTTTTCGAGAAAGAAACTATCAAATCATTCGTCCTGATTTAAGAGGACATGGAAGATCAGGGGGGACGTTGGAGAATTATTTCCTACGATCTGTAAAGGATTTACATGATACGTTAGTACATTTACAAATTGATAGATGTCATATAGCTGGTGTTTCACTAGGAGGATTAGTCGCTTTATTATTTGCAAAAAAATATCCAGATAAAGTGAGAACATTAACTTTTTCAGGTATTTTTCCGGTTAAGAGAGAAAATTGGGAAGAGTCTCAGGAGTATGAAGCAAAGTGTCATCAGGAATTGATGGAAAATAAAGAAGTTGTAACGTATATGAATGAAATTCATGAGAAAAGTGACTGGAAAGCATTACTTGAATCGTGGCAAGTTAAAGATTGGTACCCATTTGATGAAACAGGTGATGTAGCTAATCTTCAAATACCTACACTTTGTATTGCTGGGGGAGATGCAGAAGATGAAGTTACAGCTACTACAATGTTCAAACAATTAAACGATAATATTTATATTGCTGTTATTCCGTTTGCTGGTCATTTAGTGCATAACGATCAACCAGAAATATATTCGAATATATTGTCTAATTTCTTACAGAATGCACAAGCTGCTAGTCGAATATAAGGACTTTTGGGTATAATAATAAAGGAATTATTAATTGTATCGGTTAGGAGCGCAGCACATATGAAAACAGTTGTTGTTATCGGTGGAGGTATAACGGGACTTTCTACTATGTTTTATTTAGAAAAATTAAAAAAGGATAATAATATCGATTTAAATTTAATCCTTGTAGAAAAAGAAGAGTACTTAGGTGGTAAAATCCATAGTGTAGAAGAAAAGGATTTTATTATGGAATCAGGAGCGGATTCTATCGTTGCTCGTAATGAACATGTTATGCCGCTTGTAAAAGATTTGAATTTAGAAGAAGAAATGGTATATAACGAAACGGGTATTTCTTACATACATTCTGATAATACTTTACACCCAATTCCATCTGACACTATATTTGGGATACCGATGAGTGTGGAGTCTTTGTTTAGCAGTACGCTAGTATCAACGAAAGGGAAAATTGTTGCTTTAAAAGATTTTATAACGAAAAATAAAGAGTTTACAAAAGATACTTCACTTGCTGTATTTTTAGAAAGCTTTTTAGGGAAAGAGTTAGTGGAAAGACAAATTGCTCCGGTGCTTTCAGGAGTATATTCCGGTAAATTGAATGAACTTACTATGGCATCGACATTACCGTATTTACTGGATTATAAAAATAAATATGGAAGTATTATTAAAGGTTTTGAAGAGAATAAAAAACAGTTTCAATCAGCAGGAAACAAAAAGTTCGTATCATTTAAAGGTGGACTATCTACGATTATTGATCGTTTAGAAGAAATGCTGACTGAGACAGTCGTTAAGAAAGGCGCTGTAACGACTGCTGTAAGGAAACAAGGTGATCGCTATGAAATCTCCTTTGCAAATCATGAATCAATCCAAGCTGATTATGTTGTTTTAGCAGCTCCGCATGATATCGCAGAAACTTTATTACAGTCTAATGAGTTAAACGAGCAGTTTCATACATTTAAAAACTCATCTCTTATAAGTATTTACTTAGGATTTGATATACTTGATGAACAATTACCGGCGGACGGCACAGGATTTATCGTAACGGAAAACAGTGATTTACATTGTGATGCGTGTACATGGACAAGCCGGAAGTGGAAGCATACATCGGGAAAACAAAAGCTATTAGTAAGAATGTTTTATAAGAGTACAAATCCAGTATATGCAACGATTAAAAATTATAGTGAAGAAGAATTGGTACAAGTCGCTTTATATGATATTGAAAAGAGCCTGGGGGTTAAAGGGAAACCAGAAGTAGTTGAAGTTACAAATTGGAAAGATTTAATGCCGAAATATCATTTAGAACATAATCAAGCTGTTCAAATATTACAAGAAAAAATGACGGATCTTTATCCTAATGTATACTTAGCTGGAGCTTCATATTACGGTGTCGGAATTGGTGCGTGTATTGGAAATGGGAAGAACACTGCAAATGAAATAATTGCAACATTAAATGAATCGTCAAACTAACATAGTATAAATAAATAAAATGTCCCTCCAGTATATTGGAGGGACGTTTTATTTATTTCACTTGAATTGAAATTTTTTTATTAGTTGTATTATTCTCAGTAATCGTTAATGCTATGTTCCCAGATTCTTTAAATGAATAGGATGAGAGTTGATAAAGCTCTTTTATGCCATGTTTCTCTTTTAATTTATTGGCTGGAAGTGATGTTATGTTCGGTTTCCATGTTTCCTGTTTACCCGAAGGATAGTTAACTATTATTTCTGGATTATTTAATTGCATTACTTCCCAAGAGGCAAAATGTAGTTCAACTTCTGTATCTTTCTTTAGTAATACTTCTGAGAAATATCCAAGCTCTCCGACATTACCGAAAACAGTAAAGTTTTGATTTTGTAATGTGATATCTAAATGTTTAGGTTGATAGGTTGCTGCGTGATAGATTCCATATGAAAGCGAAAGAGTGGAAGCGATTAACATGCCGATTGAAAATGTCATAAAGCTATTACCTTTAAAACTAGTCATCATGAATGAATTTGGGGCGAACTTTTTTGCAAATAAAAATATGAGTAATATGAGTAAGAGGGATAAACTGATGAATATATACATAGAAAATATACACCTCCATAAAAAACATATTTTAACTATATTTTACCATGAATGTATGGGGGAGGGTGTTGTTTTAGCGGGGAAAAGTGAGCAAGGAATCGAAAGTATAAGACATCTTATTACGAGCGGAGTGATGGAAATGAAAATAATACAATTAATTTTAAAACTAGAGTGTAAAGAGATGATCATAGTATTTTGATCACCTCTTTATTTTTTCTAATCATGCAAAAGCAAGAAGGGTTATTTTTAGTTCGTATTGAATTAAGAGGATAAGCTTCTCTAGAAATATTTGATAAATGGGACATTGAGGACTTTCCTAATTATAAATACTTTTTCTGCTATAATAAATGAGTAGAAAGAAAGGAGTGATCCTGTGGCGTTTCCTATATTAGAAACAGAACGTTTGCGTTTAGTTGAAATAGAACAATCTTATTGTCAAAAAATATATGAAATCTTTTCATTGGATGAAGTAACGTGTTATTACGGTATGAATTCTTTTACGGAGTTTGGACAAGCTTCACGTATGATTGAATCTTTTTCAAAAAATTACTTTGAGAAAAAGGCAATACGATGGGGGATTGTATTAAAAGAAACAAATACTTTAGTGGGTACAATTGGATTAAATAATTTACAACTATGGAGTAAACGATCTGAAATTGGATATGACTTACATCCTCGTTATTGGGGGAATGGTTATGCGTCAGAAGCGGCTCGAGAAATTATTCATTATGGATTTCGAGATTTAGGCTTATTTAGAATTGGAGCTATTACATACCCTGAAAATGTTACTTCTTGTAAAATGTTATCTAAAATAGGCTTTCATAAGGAAGGGTTATTACGTGGATATATTCATCAAGGAAATAAGCAACATGATGCACTATTGTATTCTATAGTTCGAACGGATGTAGAGGATATAAAGTGAAACTTTAATCAGTGGGGGTTTTCTTCATCCCCCACTGATTATTAGTTGAACCAATCGGACTTTTATGGGCAGTTGATCCCCCACCTAAATTCTTTGCTTTCGCTGAATTTTGAGGTGGGGGTCTTACTGCCCATTAAAGCGGGATAAATTTATAATAAAAAAACCCTCTTATAAAAGAGGGGTTAAGTGAAAATTAACCTATTTTAGGTAATAAACGTTCTCCGCTTTTCATGCTACTTTTACATAAAGGGCATTTAGGCTCTTCTTCAAATGAAAAATTCTTTCTCATCCATCCTAAACAATCCTCTGATTCACATTCCCAGACAGGGGTTTGTTCTGGTGGTACTTCAGCTACATCGTTCTTTCGATTGCGATACATATAACCACTCCTTTTATGTAAAAAATTTTAGTTATATATTAAAAAGGTTGTTAACCGAGCTGGTAACAACCTTTTTATTGTTTGAATTATAGCTTTACAACGTTTTTAGCTTGAGGTCCACGGTTACCGTCTTCAACTTCGAAGCTAACTTCTTGACCTTCGTCAAGTGATTTGAAGCCGTCGCCAGTGATAGCTGAGAAGTGAACGAATACGTCGTTACCGTCTGCAACTTCGATGAAACCGAAACCTTTTTCGCTGTTAAACCATTTTACTTTACCTGTTAATGTCATGGTAATGCCTCCTAAAATTTAAAAAGATTACAATATGATCGGCCTTATTTGAATGAAAAATAAAAGTTCACATATTATCAAACACCCATAAGGAGTACAAAATAATCCTGATTGATACTTGATAATATGCAAAGGAAATATGGTGTTAAATTGACCTTAATTACTATCTTACAACAAATGGTGGGAAATAGCAAGTGCTGGTAATACCAGTGAATAATCTTGGTGATAATAGTAAAACGCACAAAGTCATCTCTTTTATTTATATATTATTCCAAATTTAGGTTTATGCTAAACTGAGAACATTTTTCTTGGGATTTTTGTCACGTCCTTTTTATTTGGTTTTCTTCAATTGCTAAATCCAGGTATTACAATTCTTTCAATATCTAATGTAATTTTAGTTGGTGTAGCTGCCTTTATTCAATTTTTCTTCCACAGAAACTAACGAAGAGCCATATTTTAAGTATTATGAGGAAATTCATTGTATAATTTTACTAACTTATTAAAAATACTGGAGGGAACGGATTAATGAAGAAGTTCTATAAGATAAATGAATCAAAAGAGAACAATGATAAACCACATTCAGTAACTGAATTTGAAAATATAACAAATAAAGAATTTCCTTATTACCAAAAAGGAAGCAAATATGCTTGTTGTGAATTTTGTGGAAGTGTTGTGAGCATTACAAATGGAGCAAATAATAATTCTTGCTCTAATGCCACTCGCGCTATGTACGCTAAACATACTTCCCTGAAGGATGGTCTTCCATTCGATCCTGATTATAAAAATTGTATAGGATATTCAGGAAACGCGGGAGGTTGGCAACAGATTTTCACTCAAGAAAAAGGAGTATTAAAAAATCAAAAACTGGAAAACTATATAAATTCCCACAAGGTCGATATTGCAAAAGAACTTTTTGATTTAATTGGCATCCGCTTCTCAAATACTAGTGGAGTAAATAATCTTTTTAATGAAATGTATGAATCTTTCACAGCAAATAAGGGTTTATATGTTAAAAAATGGTATCCGTCAACCGTACCATTTTTGTTAATGCAGAGAACATCAAACCTAAATTTTTGGGGATATATAGTAAATGATGCTATTGTGCAAGAATTAAAGAATGAAGGAATTGAAATTGATGGGAATCAATTTAAAGAATCTGATTATCAAATAAGTTTTGATTTGAATAAAGATGATTTTCCGACGCATATTATTGTTAGGTTGCTAGATTCAAAGGGGAATTTTGTCGATGTTTCAAAATGCTCATTGAATAAAATATTTGAATAAGTATTTTTGAGCTAATAGCTGAGTTCATTATGCCACCTTAAGGGTGGTTTTTTTATGTTGTTTTGTAAAATATATTTTACATTTGTTGAGTTTTTTGTTGGTGATTTTCCCTAAAATTATTATAATCTATGTAGTTAGATAAATTCATGCACAGCTTTTTCTTATAATGTAGTCTTTGTTATTTAATCTTTCTAACCCACTCAAAAAGCGAAAAGAAACGCCATTCCTACCGCTTGATAAGGCTTGAAAAATTGTGAAATTGTTCCAGTATTTACTCTATAAACTTATCAGGAGTTTCAAAGTAGCGAGCTGTACACCCATAGAAATTATTATAGCAAAACAAAAAAAGGGATTCCCTGAAATTTGGAAGTTACGTTGAAATTATTTTTATTTCTGTCGATTTCTCGTTATTCTCAATCAATTAGGATTTAATTTAAAAAATAGTCGGTGCCAATAATAGAAAGGAGTTTTAGATTCAAGGATTTAATTCAGAAAATAAAATCACTCGAATATCTTTCAATTCTTTTTTATAAGCTTTATTTGCATATTGATTTGTATAGACAATTTTTTATTATACAATGGATTTAATAGTAAAGAAAGCGAGAACCGATGACAGAACAGATTCAAAAAATTGAAAAGGCCAAATGCTTACTTGGACATAATGAAGAAAATTGAAGAGCATGAGGATTTAATCTTTGAATTTCAGCGTAATCACGGGACAATCACAACACTACTGACTGACCTTGTAAAACACACTGATGATGCTATGATTGAAATCAATAATATGCACAGGCTTATTGAAGGAAATAACTTGAAATAGAGAAAAGGCCGCAACAACGGGCTTTTTGTTTGCTTTATATTGAATTGAGCCTTAGTATAATTATCACGACAATCATGCTTTCTATCGCTTCAATTGTTTTATGGAGACAGTTATGGGGTAGAAAAGAGAAACAACGAGATTTAAGTTAATGAAAGTGGGAGAAACTATGGGGATTATAGCGTTTGAGGGAGCGAGTGCGGTTGGTAAGAGCAGCACGTGTCATGAATTAGAAAAAAATTATGGTGCATACATTATACCTGAAGTGAATTTTTTATTTGAAAGACCAAAAAACGAACATAGAACATGGTATTTTGAAAAACAAGTAGAGCGCTGGAAAATAGCAGTGCAAAAGTCAGAGCAATATGAATTAGTAATACTTGATGGTGATATTTATCAGCCACTTAGTTATAATTGGTGTTTCCATTTTGATATATTTAATCAGCCATTATCTTTAATAGAAAACTTTTATAAAGAAAAGCTGATCAATAAGGAAATTGGTTTTCCTGATCAATATTTTTATTTATATACGAATGATGAAGAACTTAGAAAACGGAAAGAATTTGACGAGACAAAAAGAAGAAGAAACTTTGAAAAACATTTACATATATCAAAATCGTTTCAACGTTATTATGAAAATTTAAATGCTGTTACAGATGGGTATTGCAAAATGATTGATGCGAAAAGTGTAAAATCGAATGAATTAGAAATTGTGAAAAGTTTAAACAGTTTAAATGTGTGTGAAGAGAGACGTTTTGATGTTTCGAAGTTAGATGCGATTACGAAGTGGTTAAAAGAGCATCGTGCATAAAAACAACGAGTGCCTTATAAGGTACTCGTTGTTTTTTTATGTATTATATATTGATTTTAAAATTTGTAAGTTCGCTTTTTCATTTTTCTTAATAGCATTTGCATATTTAGCTAGAAAGAGCTGAGAAGGATAAACCGGTAGTTCACCACAAATGTCGATACCATAAACATTTTTATTCCTAATAAGAGAATGTAAACATTTTAATAGTGTAGAAAGTTTCATATGTCCTTGATCCCAATTTGTAATAGTTACTTTTGAATCTAAAACATCTTTATCAATGCTTACATATATAGTATCTGTATGAATATGCGAAAGTATCGTATGTGTAGATACTTCATAAGTTGTATCTATCGGGAATACTTCTACGCATGAATAATCATTAGAATGAATGGTTAAAGAAGAAGGTCCGATAATAATTACTTTCTTTAATTTCGGGTTATTTTGAAGTGCGAATGATACCCATGAACCGCAAGAAATAAGAGTATGTTCATTTTCTTCTTTTAAGTTCATGTCAGTGTGATGATCAAATAAAATAAGGCTAAATGGTTCATCTATTTCTTTTAGTAGCAAATAAGATACATAATGATAATTTCCAGAACCGATAAAGGTGATTCCTCTTTGCTTTCTACGATATAACTCCCGTTTTATTCGCTTTAAAGAAGGAGTCTCGCAATACAGGTTTGAGTGCTCTAAATGACTAAAATCAATATCTTCATGTGAATAAGAATGAAGTTTATTTTGTAATAAATATGTATCGTCAAAGTTTAAAAAAGTTAAACCGCTATACAATAAACTCATATTTATTCATCTCCTTTATATGTAGGCTAGCATATATTTTTATAAAATTAAAACGAAATGCTTAGAGATGGATCTGCATTTGAAAAAGATGGGTATTTTGACGGAATAATCTTTCAATTTATAAAGAAAAGAAATATAATATAAGGAAATGTATATATGGTTCAAGAAATAGAAAATACGAAATGGGATGTGTGGGAGGAAACAAGCAAGATGAAAACATTTTTTAAAATAATAGGTATTTTAGCTGGTATGGCGGTAATTGGCGTAGGTGTAACATATGGTATGCTGTATTATCTAAATAATAGTAAACCAGCTGCGAAAAAGGCATCACCAGCTGCTCCGGCAGCAGAAGTACTAGCTGATAGTAATGTAAAAGCTGAAGATGCAAAGCTTTTAGAAAATGGTAATCATTCATTACCGAATAGTGGTTTTAATAAAAATTTTAAGTGGACAGATGAAAACATACAGACAGCATTACATGAAATGGCACATCAAAAAACGAAGGCTGATCAAAAGTGGGGCTATATTTTTATCACACAAGAACGAATTGAAAGTTTACTTGATATTGTAAAGAGTAATGATCTAGTACAAGGAAATACATATGCAGATATATTAGAGAGATGGAAACAAGGAAAATATGAAAAGATGGATGCGGATCACAACAAGATTTGGAAATTACAAAGCGGGAATTTAGGCGAAGGAAAAGGATTAATGTCAGAAGCGGAACAAAAAGAGTTAATTAATCAAGTGTTTATGCAAAAAGGTACTTATTCAGGCAGTAAATTAATTGCAGATGGGGGACAGACTAATAAATAAGATACTATTGGAAGAGAGTAAGTGCTTATTAGGCAGTTACTCTTTTTTTGTGCACCTTTTAGTCCCGCTCTAGTAAGGAAAGAAACGATTGTAAAACGGGTGAAATCCATCTAGATTTATGATAGATTACATGGCTTTGAATAACTGTTGAAGTTTCGATAGGCTGAAAACAGAGTTGTTCTTTTTGACAACTTTCTTGTACAACAATGTAAGGAAGAATTGAAATTCCTAACTCACACATCACAGATTGTTTAATGACTTCAACGTTGGAAGTTTCAAATGTTTTAGCTGGAATATTTCCGCTTTGACGTAAAAACCGATCTACCATCGGTCTATAGCCGCAGCTTTGTTCTGTAAAGATAAATTGAGTATCATTTAGTAAACAAAATGGATTAGAGTGTGTAGAGTAATGGGGAGGTAAAATCCATCCAAATGCTTCATTACAAAAAGTACGCGTAATAAAATCATTATGTTCCATACTTTCTCCAATTATGAAAATAACATCTGATTCTCCTTCACGTAGCTTATTCATTGCTTGTTCGTTTGTAGTTGTTTCCAGTACGATATTTACTTTCGGATTCTCCTGTTTGTACATACGTAATAATTGTGGTAATCGGTACACTGCTAATGATTCGTTAGATGTAATCGTTAATGTTCCCTCTAAATCATCACTATTTTGAGGGATTTCTTGCGCTTTTTCATAAATAGCTAGTAATTCTAGGGCATAAGGATGAAATTGATGACCTGCTTTTGTAAGAAGTACTTTTTTCCCTAATCGATCGAATAGAGGGAGACGTAAATCGTTTTCTAATGCTTTTATATGCGCTGTCACAGTAGATTGCGCATAACCTAACGCATGAGCAGCTTTAGAAAAACCACCATACTTAATAATCGCACAAAATGTTTTAACATGTCTCATTTCCATAAGCAATCCCTCTTTTATTATCATGATTTGTGAATGATTATATCACGTATTTCAATTTTCCAAATGATTAAATCCTTTATAAAATTAAATTGTAGGAATATTCATTTAAGTGATATTGGAGGAGAAAAGATGATCAAAAAGGGCTATCATATAGCTGTAGTTGGGGCTACAGGTGCAGTAGGGCAGAAAGTTATTGAACTGTTAGAAAATGAAATGAAGTTTAATATAGTTGAAGTTACATTGCTTTCGTCAAAACGATCCGCTGGTAAGGTAGTACAATTTAAAGGACGAGAGATAATTATACAAGAGGCAAAAATAACTAGTTTTGAAGGTGTTGATATTGCCTTTTTTAGCGCTGGAGGAGAAGTGTCTAGACAATTTGTTAATCACGCAGTCACTAGTGGTGCCATCGTAATTGATAACACAAGTGAATACCGAATGGCGCACGATGTACCGCTCGTTGTTCCAGAAGTAAATGCGCACACTTTAAAGGAGCATAACGGTATCATAGCAGTTCCGAATTGTTCAGCATTACAGATGGTAACGGCTCTTCAGCCAATACGAAAATCATTTGGTATAGAACGAATTATAGTTTCAACGTATCAAGCTGTATCAGGATCTGGAATTCACGCGATTCATGAATTAAAAGAACAGGCTGAGTCTATGCTTACAGGTGAAGAAGTAAAGAGTACTATATTACCAGCGAAAAAAGATAAAAAACATTATCCAATTGCGTTTAATGTACTTCCGCAAGTAGATATATTCACAGATAATGATTTTACATTTGAAGAAGTAAAAATGATTCAAGAAACGAAGAAAATTTTGGAGGACCAAAACTTGAAAATGGCAGCTACTTGTGTGCGTGTTCCGGTCGTATCCGGGCACTCAGAATCGGTTTATATAGAACTTGAAAAAGAAGCGACTGTTGCAGAAATAAGAGAAGTGTTGCTGGATGCACCAGGTGTTGTACTGCAAGATAATCCTAGTGAACAGTTGTACCCAATGCCATTATATGCAGAAGGGAAAATAGATACATTTGTCGGGAGAATTAGAAAAGACCCCGATACACCAAAAGGATTCCATCTTTGGATTGTTTCCGATAATTTATTAAAAGGGGCCGCTTGGAACTCGGTTCAAATTGCAGAAACGTTGGTGGAAGAGGGGATAATATAGTATAGGTAAATTAGGAAACTGTTAATGATTACAGTTTCCTAATTTTTATTTTATAATTGTTTTCTTTATTCCAGCCAAATTTGATTTGAAAGACAGTAAAAAACATCAAGAATGAATAAAATTTATTTGGTATGATATGGATAAATTAGATGTAAGGGGGGATTTAGATGTACCAAGTAAAGGGGTACTTTTCATCATTAAAAGGAAGTCATTATGATATTGGAAAGCAACAAGGGGAGTTTGTGAAAAATCATCCGTATCTCATTCCACAATTTATACAGCAAGAACATTTAGTATCAGATAATTATTGGACAGAATCTAGAAATATATTAAATCAATATTGTCCAGGAATTAATGAAGAAATTGAAGGGTTTTGTGAAGTGTTGAAAATTCCTGCTAGAAATCTGATGTATTATTATCAAACACTATTAAAAGCAGGATGTAGTCATTGTGTCGTATTACCTAAAAAGACAGATTCAAAGCACACATATGTTTTAAGAAATTATGATTTGTCACCAAAAATAGATGATATGCGTTTTTGCTCAACACATGTTGAAGGTGAATATGTGCATAGTGGCTTTTCTACTTTTTATTTCGGTCGAACAGAAGGAGTTAACGAGCATGGGTTATCTGTTACATTTTCAGCATGTGGTCAACCAGTAGGAAATATTGAAGGCTTACGAAAGCCAGTGTTAAGTGGTTTACAATGCTTTGCGGTAATTCGAGTATTATTGGAGAAATGTAAAAATGTGCAGGAGGCGATATCACTAGTTGATGAAGTGCCAATTGCAAGTAATATTAATCTAATTGTAGCAGATCCTTTAGACGCAGCACGTATTGAAATATTTGACGGTTTTAAATCAATAACCACAATTGATGAGGAAAACCAAAATTTTATCGTATCAACAAATCATGCGATTAGTTTATCTGTTCAAAAATTGAATAATAGAAGATTAGAACAATCTACAAACAGATATTACACATTGTATGAACATTTAAATCGAAATGAACAAGTGAGCATGGATTCTTTAAAAGAATTAGTAGAAAGAGAGTATCCTACTGGGCTGACAGTACATAATTATGAAGAATGGTTTGGAACTTTGCATTCTGTCTTATTTGATTTGGATAATCGTACAATGAATATTTGCTTCGGATCTCCACTATTCAACGACTGGTACTCATTGAAAGTTGGAGGAAGTCTTTCATTTTCTCAGGTAAATGTGAAATTTAATAATAAAACGTATACTGACTTTTGGAGAGAAGAATGCTATTAATTGATTCAAGAAGAATAAATGAGATAAAATGGTAATAGTAAGGTGTATATACGAGAGGGATTGCCATTGCTAAAAGTAATGTTACCGATTGTTCTTATCTTATTTGTTGCCGTTTCAATGTATATTACTTATGAAAAAAGAAAAAAGCAGGGGTAAAAGGATTGAAGAGTGCGTTAACTTCAATTTGTTTCTTTACACTAGCAATCTTAAATTTGCTTGCATATTGGTTTAACTTTGGCGGTATTTTTATTTGGTTAATTTCAATTGTTTTATTACTAGTGGGGGCATATTTTACGAAATATATTCCAATATCTAAAAAGGTACATTGAAATTTATTTGAGTTTAAAAGTTATGTTGTATTTTGTTTTGAAAAGAGATTATTCTACTAGAGCGTTGTGAAACGGTTTTATAGGATAATCTCTTTTGTTCGTTTAGCTTTGTAAAGAACGTACTGTTCTTTTTAGTTGTTCAATAAATTCTCGAGTTGCAGCACACATATATTTATCTTTTCTATAAATAAGCCCAATTTCTATTGTTGGGGTAGGATTTTCTATTTTAATTGCTTGAATGTTTTTATTTTGTAAAAAGTCTATATACGGTTTTGGTAACACTGTAATTCCCATTCCTTTTGAAACCATTTGGATTAAAGATTCCATCGTACTAATTTCTAAAATTGGTTTTGGTTTAAAGTTAAATTTTTGACAATGAGATGTAATTAGTTCGGTTAAAAAGAAATTTTTAGGTAAAAGAATTAAAGGGTAGTTCTGTAATTCAGCAATAGATACATGATTACGTTCAGCTAATGGATGATCGGTTGGTACGACTAATGTAAGTTCACTTTTGTATAGAGGGATAGAAATAATCTCCTTATCTTGCACCGGGAGAAATGTAATGCCAATATCTAGTTCGTTTTGTAATAATTTTTCACGAATATTTCCTGTACGAAGCCCTAATACAGAAAGCTCTATATTGGGATATGAATGATTAAAATTTAATATAGCTGGTGGTAGTAAATAATTTACGACGGTTAACAAAGAGCCTATTGTTAAGGAACCTTGCTGTAATCCGTTTAGATCTTGAATTGCAGAACGAGCTTGTTCGACTTCATGAAAAATGGTTTTACTATGTAATAATAAAATCCTTCCTGCATCAGTTAAAGATATTTTTTTACCAATGCGATCGAAAAGCGGCATTCCTACTTCATGTTCTAATGCACGTATTTGCTGACTTAGAGAAGGTTGTGAAATATTTAGTTTCTCAGCTGCTTTTGTGAAATGCAATTCTTTTGAAACAGCTAAAAAATATTCAAGTTGTCTTAATTCGATTGGAATCACCTCAAGTTTAATGATAGGTTATACCTATCATTATTATATAAATAATTGGATTGAACAATGATTTTGTTGAGCTTATAATCACTTTATTAGAGAGGGATTGAAAAGTTTTTGAAGTAAGGATAGATAAGTATCGGAGCAAGGATATTTGAGTGGTTATTACATTTGCTGACCTTTTGTCATTTTAAATGAAAAATAGACAGAGAGTTTGAAAGTATAAATTAATCTATTGAAAAATTGTGGGGTAAGTAAGAGGAGCGATTAAGATGAATAAAGTATATGAGGTACTATCTTTAAATATAGGGTTACCAAAAGAGGTTACATACGGCGGAAAGGTAATTCATACAGGTATAAATAAGAAGCAAGTAAGGGAACCGGTGTTTTTATCCTTTTTAAAATTTAATGGAGATGGGCAAGCGGACTTAGTTCATCATGGTGGAATAGATAAAGCAGTTTGTGTGTATTCTGGAGAACATTATAGATACTGGGAAAAAGAGTTGAATCAGGCCCTTGTATATGGAGCATTCGGAGAAAATATAACAATTAATTGTCTGTGTGAAGAGGATGTTTGTATTGGTGATACATTTCAAATTGGAGAAGCAATTGTACAAGTAACACAGCCAAGACAACCTTGTTTTAAATTAGCTAAGAAATACAATATTCCAAAGTTACCACTTTATTTTCAAGAAACAGGATATACAGGATTTTATTTTCGTGTATTAAAAGAAGGATGGGTATCACCTGTTGATACGTTAAAGTTAATAAAGTCTGATCCAAAAGGTGTTACAGTAGCATTTGCTAATCGTATTATGCATAAGGAAAAACAAAATATGGAAGGGCTAAAAAGGATCTTAGAAGTACATGCACTTTCTACAAGTTGGAGAAATACATTTGAAAAGCGAATGAGAGGAGAAGAAATTAATACGAGGGAGAGACTAGAAGGAAAAAAATAATAAAAAATATTTTTTTATAAATGGTGCATTTCTATGAGTAAAAACGAAGTAGAAAGCACTATTTTTATATAATAAACTTATTAATATTCAAAAATCTTAATATTGTTTTATTCGACTTATTTTCGAATAGTCAAAACATAAAATTAATTAGACTCTTTTTTTATATTTTATGATAGTATATTGATTGGTAAGACCTATTACATTAAGAGCAGGTTATATAACTAAATCTAATTTGATGGAATTAACGTATGGAGGGACAACATGGGGAATGTTGAAATTTTTGAAAAATTTCTTTTAGAAGAACCGAAAAGAGAGAAGTTATTTCCTTTATTTGAAGAAGTGTTTGGAATTACAATTCAAACATTGAATGATTTTTCAGAAAGAGGTTATTGGGATGATACATACAAAGCTTTATCATTTTTACATGACGATAAAGCGATTGCAAATGTTGCGGTATTTTCGCTACCATTGCTAGTAAATGGTGAAAGAATAAATGCAGCCGGCATTCAAACGGTAATGACTCACCCTGATTTTCGTAGACAAGGACTCATGACACAATTAATAAGTAAAATGATAGAAGAAATTGATAAGAAATGTGAATGTACATTATTATTTACGGAAAAACCTGAACTATATGCATCATTTGGGTTTAAAGTTGTGCAGGAGTATTTGATGACTATTCTATATGATAAAAAGAATAATAATGACTCCTTACTTAGAAAGTTAGATTATTATATGGAAGAGGATAGAAAGTTAATACATGAAACTATTGATAGTAGCCAAAGACTTTCAAATAATTTTTCAACATTAAACTTCAGTCCTTCGTTTTATTTGAATATGTATGATTCGGGATGGAATGAGAAATTGTATTATTCAGAGAAACTAGATGCTCTAATTGTGTATGAAGTAGATAATGAAAAGTTGAAATTATATGGAGTATTTGCACCAGTAATTCCAGTTTTAGATGAAATATGCGGAGAAATCGCTGAAAGATTTACAGAAATCGAATTTTACTTCTCACCAGATCAATTAGGGATTGAGGATGTACAATTTACAGAATTACAGTCTAATAAGTATTTAATGGTTCGAAGTAATAAAGAGTTAGATTTTAAAGGTTATAAATTCCCTGTATTAGCGGAGTTTTAAAGGTTTGTATAAAGGCTTTATTATGGAGGAACTATGAATATATCGTATATACCTAAACATGTTGAGCAGCTCACTATAATGAATGTCCCTGAATATTATAAAATTAATGACAACCGGTCGTTTATTGTCCGTTCGAAAGCAGAAACAGATTTCTGGCTTAAAACACATTATGGTTTTGAAGTAATGAATGGTCATGTATTTTATAATGAAATGATGACAGACTTTCAAGCTGAAGTTCAATTGTGTATGGATCCAAATTCAAAATACGATCAAGCAGGTCTTTTTGTTATGATTTCGGAAAAATGTTGGTTGAAAACTTCATTAGAGTATATTCCAGATGGCCCTTCTCATTTAGGAGCTGTCGTAACGAATAATGGATATTCTGATTGGTCAACACAAGACTTTCCAACAGAATTAGCTACCCAACAACTTCATTTTCGAATTGTTCGTAAACGTGGCAATTATATAATATATGTAAAAAATAGCTGTCAATGGGAACAAATAAGAATTGCTCATTTGATGGAGGATATAGGGAATGCGCCTGTTAAAATAGGTTTTTATACGTGTAGTCCTTCTAAAAACAATGGATTTGAGACTGAGTTTTTAGATTTTACAATTGAAGAGATATAGATGAAAAACCGTATTCTTTCTACTTAAGAATACGGTTTTTCTATTTGCGTAATATAAAGCACATTTATTGACCGGAAAGTCATTAATGCTTATCATTTAATAATGTTAAATATTAATTTGCATAATATAATAGAAATACTGGGAAAATCAAAAATTATATGGCTTAAGTAAGGAGGGTATGAATTATTAAATGGTAATTTCATAGGAAAAAGGAGATTAAGTATGAAATCATTTCGCAAATTATTACATTATTTAAAACCATACATGTTCTTCGCGATTATTGGACCACTATTTATGGTACTTGAGGTTGCGATGGACTTAATTCAACCAACTATTATGCAACATATTATTGATGTTGGGATAGCAAATCGTGATTTGAATTATGTAATAAAAATGGGGCTTCTTATGATAGGAGCTGCAGCACTCGGTTTAGTTGGAGGACTTGGGTGTATGATGTATTCTACAAAAGCAGCTGTTAATTTCGCTACAGACATACGAAAAGATGTATTTGCGAAAGTAGAAACATTTTCTAGTGAAAATCGTGATTCATTTGGAACTGGGAAATTATTAACGATTGTGACAAATGATATTACTTCTATTCAATCGGCGATGACGATGACATTACGTGTACTTGTTCGTGGTCCTTTGTTATTTATCGGAAGTATAATAATTGTTTTTGTAACAGCACGCGAGTTATTTCCTATATTACTTGTAGTTGTTCCAATTTTATTACTTGCGATTATATTCATTGCAAGTAAAGCGAGCGGAACGTTCAAAAAAGTGCAAGAAGCATTAGATAAAGTGAATACAAAGCTACAAGAAAATTTATCTGGAGTACGTGTTATTAAAGCGTATGTAAGACAAAAATATGAAATTACTCAGTTTGGAAATGTTAATACAAATTTAACAAAGATAAATATTCGAGCGGTGCAGCTTATTTCCATAATGATGCCAATCATTATGTTAGTTGTAAGCGGCGGGATTGTCGCAACATTATGGATTGGTGGAGAAAAAGTATTTGATGGAACGCTTCAAGTAGGAGCTATTTTAGCGTTTATAAACTATTTGAATATTATTTTAATGTCACTTATGTCTATAAGTATGGTATTTATGCAAATCGCGCGAGCATTTCCATCTGCGGATCGTGTACAGCAAGTTTTAAATACTGAAGTTGATATTACGACGGAAACAAATGCGGTTGCACCTAAGCAAATCGAGGGACAAATTGACTTTAAAAATGTTAGTTATAGTTACACGAAAAATAATGAATATGTTTTAAAAGATATTTCATTTAACATATGTAAAGGTGAAAAAGTAGGAATTATCGGTTCTACAGGAAGTGGTAAATCTACTTTAGCAAAACTGTTACCGCGTTTATACGATGTTGATCAAGGGGAAGTATGCATTGATGGAATAAATGTTAGAGCATACGATTTACAAAAACTTCGTGCTTCAATCGGGTTTGTACCTCAAAAGGCATTATTGTTTTCAGGTAGCATAGAAGAGAACTTACGTTATGGTAAAGAAGATGCAACGAATGACGAACTGGAAGTAGCGGCTTCATCAGCTTGTGCGACTGAGTTTATTAACAAGTTGGAAGATTCATATCAATATCATTTAACACAAGGTGCGACGAATTTATCAGGTGGACAAAAACAACGTGTATCAATTGCAAGGGCACTTGTGAGAAGGCCATCCATTCTTATATTAGATGATTCTACATCAGCAGTTGATGCGAAATCAGAATCTAACATTCAATCGGCATTAAGAACAGAATATAAAGGAACAACAACATTATTAATTGCCTCTAAAATCTCATCTATAATAGATGCTGATAAAATTCTTGTTTTAGATAACGGTGAATTAGTTGATGATGGTACACATGAAGAATTGTTAGAACGATGTGAGGTATATCAAGAAATCTATCTTTCCCAAGGTGGCAATTTACATAAAGAAGGTGGGAAAGAACATGCGTAATTTTCAAGGGCAATTTGCTAATAAAGGTGGGCGTAACGCGCCTAAAATGGGTGAAGCTAGAAACACTAAAGGAACTGTATTGCGAGTATGGAACTATATGGGGTATCAAAAGGTTGCTCTTACGTTCGTTATATTTTTAGTATTTGTTACGACATTACTTGGGTTATTAGGTCCTTATTTAATGGGAGTAATTATCGATCAATATATTGTACCGAAAGATTTAAGCGGTACGGCGAGAATGTGTTTGTTACTTATCGCGATTTACGGTGTAACAGTATTGTTAACTTGGCTACAAACATTTGTCATGGTTAACGTTGCATTAAAAACAATACAAAAAATACGACAAGATATTTTTGAGAAAATCCAAACGCTTTCTTTACGGTTCTTTGATGTACGTTCTCAAGGGGATTTAATGAGCCGTGTTACAAATGATATAGATAATTTGAATCAAGCGTTGACGCAAAGTGTTGTACAAATTATTTCATCAGCATTAACCTTTATAGGTGTAACGATTGCGATGTTCGCATTAGATTGGATTTTAGCGATTGTTACTTTAATTACAGTACCTATTATGTTTTTCGTTACAAAAAAACTAGTTACTTATAGTGGTAAAAACTTTGCAAAGCGTCAAAAAGATTTAGGAGAATTAAATGGTTTTATTGAAGAAGCTATAACTGGAGCGGATGTTACAACGTTATACGGGAAAGAAAAAGAAACCGTACAAAATTTTAATAAAATTAATGAACAACTCAGAATGTCTGCTACGAAGGCGGATACATTTTCAGCTTTTATTTTTCCAAGTATGAACTTTATAAATAACTTAGGTATGGGGCTTGTAATTGGGACAGGTTCAGTTATGGTTTTAAATGGAATGACAACAGTAGGTGTCATTGCGGCTTTTATTAATTATTCTCGTCAATTCTCAAGACCACTAAGTCAATTCGCAACTTTAATGAATACAATTCAAGCGGCAGTTGCTGGTGGAGAACGTGTCTTTGAAATTATGGATGAAGTACCAGAAATTCAAAATAAAAAAGATGCATGCATTGTACAAAATTTACAAGGGCATGTTGCACTCGAGAATGTTTCATTTGGTTATGAGGAAAATAAAACGATTTTAAAAGAAGTGAGTCTTAAGGCACAGCCAGGGGAGACAATTGCTTTAGTTGGTCCAACTGGATCGGGCAAAACAACAATCATTAATTTGCTAACTCGCTTTTACGATATACAGCAAGGGCAAATTCATATCGATGGAAAAGATATAAAAGATTATGATATTAATTCGTTACGAAGTAAAATAGGAGTAGTTTTACAAGATACGTACTTATTTGCTGGGACGATTATGGATAATATTCGTTATGGTCGATTAGATGCTAGTGATGATGAAGTAATCAATGCAGCTAAGGCAGCATCTGCGCATTCTTTTATTAAACATTTACCGAATCAATATGAAACAAAAATTGCTTCAGAAGGATCGAATTTAAGTCAAGGACAAAAACAACTTCTTGCGATTGCGCGGGCGATTTTAGCAGATGCAGATATATTAATTCTCGACGAAGCAACATCAAATATTGATACGAGAACAGAATTGCAAATTCAAGAAGGACTAAATAATTTAATGAAAGGTCGAACAAGTTTTGTAATCGCTCATCGACTGAAAACGATTGAAAAAGCAGATCAAATTCTTGTTATAAAAGATGGAAGTATTTTGGAAAGAGGGAATCATGAATCTCTTATGGAAGATAGAGGGTTTTACTTTGATCTGTATACGAGTCAGTTTAAAATTTAATAAAAACTTTAATATAATGCGGTTTCTCTAGGAAAGAGAAACCGTATTTTTATATTTGTAAACATTATTATCCAAATAGTTGTTCACTAAATGTTTTAACTGCGTATTCTTGCATCCAAGGTAAAACATTCGTAAGGTTATGAAAAAACCTTTATGACCCAATCGTTCACTTGTAATTTTTGGATGTACAAATTGTTCCGAAAAAGTGTTGCATGATTATGACGTAAACTATGAAATCGAAGTTTTTGTATTTAATAGTGAAATAATTGAACTTTGATTATACAACGGCAATGGAACAAATAGAGCGAATGAAGACAACCTTAATGAGTATTTCACGTTATATTTATATGTTTTAATAATTTAATGAATAATACAATTTGAATTTTATTAAAAAAAGACACTGTTTCCAGTGCCCCAACTTACTACGAGAGTTTTATGAGGAAACTTAAATAGGTGAATTTAAGTTTCTCTATAATATATGGGACTACAATTAGAAAATCACTTATTTTTTAAAGGAGTTAATGGGTAATTGTACGTGCTAAAATCTTTATTAAAAATATCTTGTACTAATTGGATAGTTTCATGATCATAAAAACTATCGTATGTTGGGAGGCGTGGGAATAAAGGATCGGTAATATCAGCATCTGCAAAATCACCTCTAAAAATCGCTCTGTCCTTCTGATGATGCCATGATTTGGTTAGTATGTGTAAAGGAGAAGTTTTTAATTGATATGTTTGTTCTAAGTGCGCAATTTCAGTAGAGAAATTTTCAAGGTAGATATACTTTGTAACAAACTCCTCCTCAGCTGGTTCATATTGCTGCATTAAATGTGGATCTACTTGTTCTAAATCTTTCATTTGCGCTTTTAAATAGTAGAGAAAGATTTTAAATGAAATAGGCTTATTACAAAATTCATTACCATAATAAAAATTCCGAATAGGATTCCATGCTGGGTTTTCTATGTAAGGGGGGGCAATTAGTGAAAAGAATGAACTTACAGCTCTTGTATAGGGGTTTCTCACTAATTTATAGGTATCTTTTCCGTTTGTATATAAAGCCGCAGCTAGTTCAATAAAGTAGTCCGAGGAGTTTTTGTATATTTCATTTTCATAATTATGGATGAAGGAATCGTATTTTATGGCTTGTTTAAATAAATTTATTTGATAAAAAAACCAATGTGCAAGAGAAGTACAGCCACTTTTCTGACTCCAAAATAAAATCAAAGGAAAGTTAGAATTAAAGTGAGGAACGCGTCCGTATTTAATAATATTTGCAAAAGACATAGTTAACCTCCATTCAGTAATGTCAATTATTTTTAGTTCATGAATAAAGAACCTGGCATATGAACAAGAGAAGAGGAGTAGAATAGATAATTTAATAACAATATAACTTTAAAATGAGAGCGTTATTTTATAGGAATATGAAAAGAGCACACAAAAAATGTGTACTCATAACAATCTAAATTATTTTAAGGACCATGATATATCATCAAGGGCTTTATAAATATAACTATACATGCGGTAAAAGAGATACTTTGGATTGTATTTTTGTTTCCAGTTCATAATAATCACCCCTCATACAAATAGTTTAATTATATTATATAGTTGTTAATTCGAATGTTAAGAAAATCTGATGTGAATTAAGATAAATTTAAACAAAATAGTTATTTTATAACCCAAAATAAAAGAACCCGTTTGTTATAAACGGATTCTTCACACAAGGTCTGCAAGAAATTCAAGGTAACTGGACCAGAGCACCATATAGAATTTCTTTTGATATTAATGTATTCAAAGAAATCTAAAATGTTAATAGTAATTAAACAAAATTCTTATTTTAAAGTTAAAGAGCGCCTTGTAGAGCGCTTCTTATAGCTAATTATGAATGTTTATGTTCAATCTTAGATTTCTTGCTTGGAGGAATAAAATGCTCTTGAACAAAGTTTTGATAGACAATACCGCCAATAATTACAATATAAAACACCGTACAAAAGAAGATTAAAATGTATTTTACTGCCTTGTTCATATTTGTACCGTCCTAAAAGAGAATTATTTAGATTTTAATATGGTATGTAAAAAAAGGTGCATTTATACAAGGGAAGGGTAGCTAGCAAAAGTAAAACAAAATCTTTATTTAAAAACTAAAGAGCGCTTTTTAAAGCGCTCCTTAATAAAAATAAAAAAGAATACCTCATGATACTGTATGTTTTTTAGGAATGTTCGAGATTTAATATAAAAACGCTATTTAAGTAGAAAACATTAAAAAGGACCTGATTAGGGGTGCGGGTCCTTTTAATGGAACAATAGAAGTTTGTAAAATTACCAATATATTACCATAAAAGGTAATCAATTTCCATAACTGAAGTGTTGAGAAATGAAAGAAAACAAAATAAAAAAGAGCACCATGCATAAGTGCTCTTTAAATTAGGAGGTAACACTTTGAGCTGGATGTTTAGGTTAAAAATATATGACGTAGAAAAGAAATAAGACTTAAAATTTATTTTCCACTCCATACAAAAAGAAGCTAGCAAATGCTAACTGTTTGTTGAAAAAAGAATCCAACCCAAGTTATTTACTGACAGAGTTTCAGGAAACAAATGATTAAATTAATCTAACTTTTCAATTACAATTGAAGCATTTACATTTGTTTGTGTTCCACCTGCCAAAGTCTGCAAAGTAACCGCAGCAGCGGAAGTATGATTATTAAGGGTAAGAATATCACCTGCTGCTAAAGTGAGAATTGTTTGCCCATTGTTTTGTTGAGTACCCGCACCTGATCCATAAATGGAGTTGGTAACGGGAGCCCCATTTAAAAAGAGGGCAAATTGATTAGGTTCAACTCCTGATACAGAAAAAGAAATTTTATAATCTCCAGCATTAATAACTGTCATCTGAGAAGTTCCAAGAGTATGAGTAAAACCGGATGTGATTCTACCGTGTGAATTAAAAAGAATAGGTGCTTCTAAGGCAACAACTTGAGCTGCTGTATTGAAAACATAAGCATACTGAGATAAACCAGATACTGTAAGACCGGCAGGCCCAGTAGGTCCGGTAGCTCCAGCGGTTCCTGGTAATCCAGTAGGCCCAGGAATGCCTTGGATACCTTGAAGCCCAGTTGGTCCAGTCGGGCCGATAGGTCCAATAAGTCCTGGATTACCTTGAATACCTTGGATACCCTGAATTCCAGTCGCCCCAGTTATTCCAGTGGGTCCAATAGGACCAATAGGCCCTGGATTACCTTGAATCCCCTGAATCCCTTGACTTCCTTGAGGTCCAGTGGGGCCAGGAATGCCTTGGATGCCTTGGATACCTTGAAGTCCGGTTGGTCCAGTTGGACCTACAGAACCAGGAATGCCAGGAATCCCTTGAGGGCCGGTCGGGCCAGGAATCCCTTGAATGCCAGGAATGCCAGGAATCCCTTGAATGCCTTGAATCCCTTGAATTCCAGTGACCCCTGTTATTCCAGTGGGTCCAATAGGACCTTGAATGCCAGGAATGCCTTGGATGCCTTGGATACCTTGAATTCCAGAAGGTCCAGTTGGACCAATAGATCCAGAAATCCCAGGAATCCCTTGAGGTCCAGAAATCCCTTGAGGACCAGTAGGTCCCGGGTTACCTTGAATTCCAGTAGGTCCGGTAGGCCCCCGAGGTCCACCTGAAGGTCCAGTAGCTCCAGTAGGTCCCGAAGGTCCAGTAGACCCGATTTGAGGCAAAGGAAAGGCGCATGGAAATGGGATGTGACATTTCTTTTTAAATTTACTCATTTTTACACCTCCGTTATAAATAACTAGCCAATTTTTATTTATACTTTAACAACTTATGAGCAAGCAGACATACGGGTGTAAGGAAAAACCATAAAAATCACATGAAAGGTTTTAAGAGCAAGTCTCTATTTCACATTCCATACCAAAAAGAGCACCATATATAAGTGCTCTTCTGACCAAGACCTATTGTAAACCTATGACTTGTGAGTGTTCTCGAAATTAATATATGATTCAACAATTATTCAGTGCAGGGGATATTAAAAAGAGCGCTTCGGAAAGCGCCCTTCTGTAGCGACTATCCACCCTAAAAAGAATGCAATATATCATCTGAAGTTACGTTTGTTTAATTGAGTGTTTTTTGTATAAAAATTTCATTTTGTAGAAAAGGGGAATGGATATGAGATTCATAGGAATAGTAGCAAATATGTTTAATGAGGAAGATCGTTACTTTAATGCAATTCAAGGACCATTGAATGTAGGTGAAAAGTATGAGGTTGGTGTGATTATTAATAAAGCTGTTTTCGGGGCAGTTGATGGTGTGTTTGTGGAGATACAAGAGTATTGCGGAAATATTGAAGGTGTTTATCTGTTCTCGCGATACAGCGTTTCAAAGAGAATGTTTGTCATCACTGAAATGGTAACTGGTAAAATCGTTTCTCATTCACCAGTTAGTTCAAATAGAGCATTTCTTAAAGCGCAATATATGGTGCGTAAAAATATTGAGAAATTGTATAAGAGTTTGGAAATCCACAAAAAGAGATGTTATGTGAATGTGTTGATTGAAGACATACCGGAGCATTTAAGAGAGAAAGTGATTGAGAATTGTAAACGGAAAGTTGAAACGGAGATGGTACAAGATGTATAGCTCAATAAAAGGTGCTTATTGGGACACTTTAGATAAAATAGCCCGTAAAGAAGATGATAAGGTGTTAATTAAACTTATGAGAGATGTAGAAAATGCTGTTGATGATGAATTTCTCAAGCAAATTGAAGAAGGAACATTATTTGGAGGATTACAGAATAAAAGAGCAGCTAGCAAAAGCTAACTGCCCGGCTGGTTCTCCAAGGGGGAACAAGGAGAAAGTAACTTAATGGGTTGTCTGCAGTATTGACGGAATATTGAGTTTTATTCAGGGCTGATTCCAAAAAAGTGACATACCGCCAAAATATAAAATTATTAAAAGGACAATTACTATGAAAGCAATTAAAGAAACTTTCTTCCAGGAATTTTTCATTAGTAGACCTCCTTTATGAAGAATATTAACACTTTATAAGGAACTGAACAAAATAATCCTTTGAAAAGAAAGTGAGGTTAAAAGAATGGAGGGTAACGTAAAGCTTTTAGGTGATGATGGAATGTTAGGGATGGAGTTCAAGGAAAGAACGATCTGTGTTTATAACACAGAAGACGATGTAATGGGGGCATTAACGTCACTAAAAATGACAGCTAACTTCATCTTACAATCTGATGGTCTAACATATTTTATCTCTGAACCAACTTCAGATGCGCAACTTAAAGGAATGACGGATTACCTTGATCGTAAAGGCTGTTGGTATGAAGTTAAGTAACGATTTTAGTTTAGTGGAACAGAATATTTAAAAATCAATAGTCAAAAAAGAGGATTACTTATAATGAGTAATCCTCTTTTTATTTTATCTCGTATGAATAAGAGTAGATATAGAAGATTACCGCCTTAAAATTAAATAAGTAATGCATGTAAGGGGGAGATTCATTGGGCATCTTAGCAATATTTTTTAAAACATACTTTTAAAAAGAACAGAAATTTAGAACTTGAATTTAATTGATTACAATTGAAATAGCACTGAAAACTAATAAAACAGCCATAATGATGTTAAATGATTTCGTATGCTTTAATAAAAGCTTTTGGAACATGGAACCAAATAAGCTCCAACTAAATGTACTCATTAACCCGACTACACCTAGAAATAATGAGAAAAGTAGAAAACTTGAATATGAATTATAGTAAGGGAGAATAAAAGTTGACACTACCGTCAGCCCGAATAGTATCCCTTTAGGATTAACAAATTGAAGAAAAATCCCCACTGTGAATAAGTTTTTATTATGTTTTTCATCGGGATCGGTACTAGTTTTACTAGTGAGTATTTTAAAAGCTAAATATAGCATATATGCTACACCTAAAATTTTTAAAGGGAATTCTATTATGGGTAGGATATTAATTAGTACAATATTAAAGAAGCTACATAAGGAAGTGAGGATGAAAAACCCGAAAGCTACTCCAAAACAAAATTGCATACTCCTTTTTAAACCGTGTTGATTGGCGTATGTCATAGCTAAAAAATTGTTAGGTCCGGGTGTGAAGCTACTTATAAAAACAAATAACAAAAAAGAAAATATAGGCATTTTAATACCCCCTAATTATTTAGTGTGTGTTATAATGACCAAAAAGAACAATATAACGTGTGCTTTTTATTATACATAACGGTCGTTATATTGTATATAGTGTAGGGGTGTTTCTTATGGAAGAAATTCAACTTATTTTAGCAAAAAATTTAAAAACAATACGTGAAAAAGAGAAAATGAGTTTAGAAAAGGTCTCTCAATTAACAGGTGTGAGTAAAACGATGATTGGACAAATTGAACGAGGAGAGTCAAGTCCAACATTAACAACGATATGGAAAATTGCTAATGGTTTGAAAGTGTCTTTTACTTCTTTAATCAATAATCCGCAACCAGATACGAAAGTTGTTTTACGAAATGATGTTCAAGTATTATCAGAAGACAATGGGAGATATAAAGTGTATCCTTCTTTTCCTTTTCAAGATGATAGGAACTTTGAAATCTATACGGTTGAAATTGAAACAGAAGGAAAATTAAGTTCGGAAGGCCATAAAGAAGGAACCGAAGAGTTTATAACGGTGTTTGAAGGGGAATTGATAATTGAAATAAATGATTGTCAATATACATTAAATAGCGGAGATGCAATTCGCTTTAAGGCGGATAGACCGCACTCTTATCATAATTCCGGAAGTACGCTAACTCGGTTAAGTATGACCATTTATTATCCAGCTGCATAAACTTACCATTGCATCAAGAATATAAAGAAATGTATGTTGATAAACCATCTATAAGAGATGGTTTTATTTTTTAAAATTCATAAAAAAAGACACTCGTTTGAGTGTCGACATAGTATTGCTCTCGCGTATAGGATTGGAGTATGTTTCTCAAATACGTTTTGAGATGGTTCGCATTTTGGGAAACTGTCTTCTTATTCAATGTAACATTGGCAGGGAGAAGTGTAAATTGATAATGTATATACGGAAAATTTAGTATAGATGGTTACTACTATGAATATAGTACAAATTGTTTTTATTGCTTAATAACTGTCGTGAAATTATTGAAATATTATTAGCTTTAGGAATGACGTAATAGTTACTACTTTAGCAGCTAAGAATGTTTAGTATAAAAAAGAATGAATCATTTATTAATCGATTCGTATAATTGTTAAAGAGGCACCTGTTGAACCACCTCCAACTAAATTAACTATGGATAATACGCCGAATAGTTGAAGGGAAATTGTATTACCAGCAATTAAATTGGTTATTAAATTATTATTATAATTTGAAGTTGATATTGCGGGTGAAAAAATAGATCCGGGAAGTGGAGTCGAAGAGTTTAATAGTAGCCTTGTACCAGCAAGTAGAGAAGTTGTTGTATTAATTTGATAGGTTAAATAATATCTTCCAGTAACAGGAATTGTATATATGTATATATATATATATCATTTGTAGCGTTCACTGTAAAATTACCGAGACTTTGGTTATTAGAAAGTGGAATATTAGTTCCACCTAATATGACTGAGATGGGACCACCTAATGTATTATTAGCGAACATAGAGTTTGTTGTAATAATGGGTCCAGTAATGCCAGTAGGACCGGTAATACCTGTGGGCCCAGTAGGACATGTAAGTCTGTATGGAAGAATAATTTCAAGAGCCAGTGATAATAGTTCTTTTTTCATTTTTTTATTCCTATTTTGAATATAAATCACCTCATTTTTAAATTAGAACGTAACCGATTTAGTATTTTGAAATGGAACTATCATTTTATTATATTATTACTACTAGTTATAGCAACGGTAAAAAGTTTACTATATGTAAAAATCATTTGAGAATGAAAAAAGTAGTTATGGAATTCTTCTAAAATGATAGATGTATTATTTTGTTAAGTAGTAAACAAAAATGTGGAACGAGGTATTAAAGTGAAGCGAGATAATAAACTATCAATAAATAAAGCTATGATAGAACCTGAAAACATTGGACCTACGTTTCCAGTTCTTCCCCCAATTTATATTCCAACGGGCCCAACGGGTTTAACGGGAATGACCGGTGCGACGGGTCCAACTGGTTTACCAGGATCACCGGGAGTAACAGGTCCAACTGGTTTACCAGGATCACCGGGAGTAACAGGCCCGACCGGTTTACCAGGATCACCGGGAGTAACAGGTCCAACTGGTTTACCAGGAACAACGGGAGCAACAGGTCCGACGGGTTTAACAGGAATAACAGGAACAACGGGAGCAACAGGTCCGACGGGTTTAACAGGAGCAACAGGAGCAACAGGAGCAACAGGACTAACAGGAGCAACAGGAGTAACAGGAGCAACAGGAGTAACAGGAACAACAGGAGCAAAGGGAGCAACAGGTCCGACGGGTTTAACAGGAGCAACAGGAACAACAGGAACAACAGGTCCGACGGGTTTAACAGGAGCAACAGGAACAACGGGAGCTGTCTCTTATACACATCTCCGAGCCCACGAGAC
>NZ_JAEHBQ010000025.1:0-62526 GCF_016483555.1 Bacillus cereus group sp. N14 | reverse complement strand
CCCCTCCAAGTAATAGTGTAACATCCATGTGTATACATGGTCTTTTTCACACTGTCTACCTAAAGGGGATAATATCATTACAAGGCTTTTTTATTTTGTTTATAAAATATGTTTGCTCTCTATGTCTATAGTATAAACGTCGTGACCCTTTAATAAAGTTGTACATATTGTATGTATACGAAATGAAAAAAACTGATAGGAGCTTTTATATGCAAGATAGATCTAGTACAAATATTACGTTTATCGATGTGTCTCATTGGGAAGGGAATATTGATTAGAATGCATTGAAAGGATCCGGTATTTCAGCGGCGTATGCAAAAGCGACAGAAGGTGTGAATAATCTTGATCCTACTTTGGTTCAAAATGTACAAGCAGCGCGAAATGCGAATGTATTAATCGGTGCATACCATTTTGCGCATCCAGAACTAAATGATGCAATTTCAGAAGCGAAACATTTTGTGAACATATTACAAAGCAATCAGACAGACTTAATGCCAGTTCTAGATTTAGAATCACCGATAGATCCGAGTAATAGTAATTTAACTGGTACTGCTATATCTAATTGGGCAAGGAGTTTCATAAATTATGTGAAACAGGCTACTGGAAAAGATGTCATGTTATATACAGGAGTTTGGTATATTAATGAGTTTGGAATTAACGGGTTAAGTGATATTCCACTTTGGATTTCTAAATACTCTAGTACGCCGCCTGCTGATGCTGGTGGTTGGACAGAGTGGACAGCATGGCAATACACAGATTCTGGTAAAATTTCAGGTGTAGTAGGAAATTGTGACGTATCAGCAGCGGTTTCATTAGAAGCTTTGCAAGGAAATGGAACAAATGGTGGTGGAAATGTTTCTCCACCTAGTACTGCTACTGCAGTCTACGGCGTTGCTGTAATTAAAGGCGATAATGTAAATTTACGGAGTGGACCATCTTTACAATCTAGTGTAATTCGCCAGCTAAATAGAGGAGAATCGTATGAAGTTTTGAGTGAACAAGATGGTTGGCTTGCTTTAGGTGGAAACGAATGGATATACTATGATCCAAGTTACATTCAGTATAAACATTATGTGGCGACTATTACTGGTGATAATGTGAATCTGCGGGATGCTCCATCATTAAATGGAAATGTTATAAGACAGTTACATCGCGGTGAGGCTTATAGAGTATGGTGTAAGCAAGATGGCTCTGGCTTGGTTTAGGTGGAAATGGCTGGATATACTATGATTCAAGTTATATTCAGTATGGTGTACAATAAAATGCACGTAAAAGGTATCTCGCCTGAGATTCCTTTTATTCTGCTATTTGCGGGCAACCTGAAACAATCAGTGGGGAATGAGAAAAATCGCTTATTAAAGTCTCTCTTCATAAAAATATGTAATTTTTACAAAGTGTATATTGAAAGCATAGTATAATATAATGGATGTTTATAAAAATAAATGAAAATGGAATAAAGGAGTAAAGATATGGATTATGTGCTAATAGGTGTGATTTTATTATTATTAGCTGTAGTATTCGTGCTGTTCTATAAAAATAAACAGCTAGAATCAGAGAGTCAGCAAGTAGAATTTGAAAAGAAACAAGCAATTGAAACATATGAAACTGAAATTGCAGCTACGGTTACAGAGCATAAAGAACAACAAAATACATTGAAAAATATGGAACAGAAGAAATACAATGATTTACAAATAAGTGCAGCTAGAGAACTTGAAAATATGCGTATGATGAAAAATCAATTAGCTATGCAACATAGTAAAGAACGAAGTGAAATACAAGAAAAACATAGTAACGAAATACACATGTTTCAAAAGTTAATTGCAAATTTGCGAGAGTATACGAAAAATGGAGCTGAAGTGAATACACACGAAACATTACATTATATGAAGCGTGGATTCGTAGAACAAGGCATAATACTAGACAATGAATTTCATATTATGCCGAATGTTTTTATTAAAAGTCAGCACGGAGGAAATGATTTTCGCATTCATCATCTTGTCTTAAGTAAAACGGGTATGTATGTACTTGAGACGAAAGAATGGACAGGGAAATTAATTCATGGCTTAACGAAAGAAAATGCTAGTATATATTCATTTATGATTGATGAAATTGGCAAGTATCAACAAGAAGTAGAGAAAGAAGAGACGTTTGAATATATTACAGGTGAAGATTCATTAACGATACAAGTAAAAAATGAAGGGAATCCAGTATATAGAGCGAAGAAACTATCCCATATTCTATACAATTGTTTGAAAGAAATACAAGTTGATATTGTAAAGGAAAACGTAAAACCGATTGTATATTTTTATAATGAGAGTGGGAAAGAAGTGCTCGATCTGTCTGAAGAAAAAACGCCGAGATTAAAAGATAGAGAGCAAATTGTAATGTTCTTTAGAAATGAGATCTTAACAGGGAAAGTAATATATACAGATCAAGAGTTAGAAAAACTTCGAGAAATCATTAATCGGATGAATTATAAAATGAATTAAAAAGAGGTGGGCTTTCTGCGTGCTATATTAAGGGGTATTTTGTATGTTTATGTTTGTTTGTATATACTAATGTATCTTGCGTTTATTTACATTATCGATATAACTCATACGTTATTAAGTGTAAAGAGTATTTTTGTAGTAATCATGCCATTTGCTTTATTAATCATGATTCAAAAATCTATCTTATATGTTTCTAAAAATCGTAATAAAGAAAAGAAGCAAATGTCGGGAGTATTAATAGTAGCACTCATTCCGTTAATAGTGTGCACTGCGCAATTAAGTATGAATACATACACTTCTAAGTTTAATCAAAATCGGTGGTTACATGCTGAAGAGAAACGGGTACATATGGTAGATGATCTAATGCAAAAATATAAATTAACAGGGAAATCAAATGAAGAAATTACAAAATTATTAGGAGCACCTACTGAAACGAGAAATGGAGAAGAAGGGATTACCACTTCGTACTATCTTGGAAATGAACGTGGCTTTATTTCAATAGATAGTGAACAGCTTGTTTTACAATTTGATAGAAATGGTAGAGTTATGAAATATGAGATACTAAGAGATTAAATAAATTTAGAGAGAAGCTATATGTTATAGCTTCTTTTTTATTTTTCAATATGTTACGGAAGGGAGAGAAGGATTTTGAGTGGAATAAGGAATGAAAGCGGAGGTGATGCATATATATGGATGCATTGGGTTGTTTTTATCGTGCATAAACGAGCAGCCCGATTATAATCAGTGCGGAATGGACCAAATCGCAACTGATTAAAGTTTCACTGTATCATATTGTATAAATGAAAAGGAGGTAAGACGGTGAAAGCAATCCCGACTGATGTCCTGAGTAAAGAATTAATGGAAAGAGAAGGAGTTATATCTATTACAGTAAAAGAATTTGAAAAGATAGAAGTAGCTGGAGTAGTAGTCGCTGGTCCTGCAGTTATTTTGATTAATCAAGATTAAGTACATATTATTGAAATAAAAAGCATCCATCTAGGATGCTTTTTATTTGTATGCAAGGAAGAATATGATGGATAATTGCTTTACTGGAGGGAAAGTCTGTGGCAATTATTATAACGATGTTAGTAATGGGAGTTTTATTAGGATTTGTTGGAGCAGGGGGAGCTGGTTTTATTATCGCAATACTCACTTTAGTATTCCGCATTCCTATTCATGTTGCGCTTGCAACGTCTTTAACTGCTATGGCATTTACGACATTATCTGGGGTTATAAGTCATTATCGTGAAGGAAATGTTGTAGTTACTATAGGCGGGATTGTTGGTGGATGTGGAGCACTTGGTTCTTATATTGGTGCAAAGCTTGGTTCACTTATACCACCGCATCTTCTTCATTGGTTTACAGCTGGGATGTTATTTTTATCTGCAATTTTTATGTTTGTTAAATTAATTAAGTTTCAAAATAGGGAAGAACTACTTTTAACAGAAATTAAAGATTTTTCGAAAGAAAATATAATGAAATGTATATGTCTCGGATTAGTCACTGGAATGATGGCTGGTTCATTTGGGATTGGTTCTGCACCATTTATTCAACTTGGATTAATGGTTCTATTAGGATTAACAATCCAGCAATCTGTAGGAACAACAATGCTTGTCATATTGCCGATTGCGATTGGAGGTGGGCTAGGATATAGTTCAGAAGGCTACCTAGATTATATACTGTTATTGCAAGTATTAATTGGCACGATGTTAGGAGCGTATATCGGGGCGAAGTTTACAAATTATGCACCACGTATGCTTTTGAAGCTTTCAATGATTATGACACCAGTTGTAGCTGGATGTATGTTATTGATGGAATGAAAATAATATAGCAAACTAATATGTTTTACGAATGAATTATGTAAGTAATTCATATTTCCCATATAAAAGGATTTGCTTTAATATAATGAGTGTAAAGTTCGAGTATTCGAAGTACTACTTGAATTATATCCCTATCCCTTTTCTAAAAATGCGAACAAGTTTTGCCCTATTCTATTCAATAATTAATTGCATAGAAATATATTGTTCGATGACCATTATGGAACGTACATAATGGGAAAATCCCGATCCTTAAAGAGGATGCCCCTAATCTTCATGTGAAAATATGATCGGATAAGAAAGCTGACCAATTTATGGTTAGCTTTCTTTTTGTTCAAAAACTATTTCTTCTTTAATTTCTGTTTGCAATAATAAAGCTTTTCCGAAACGACGTTTACATTCCGCACGCACTTTTTCAATGGCTAGTAGCTGAGTAGTGGCGGGAACTGTTACGATAGCTTGGCGTGGTTTTCGATTTTCTTCACAAAAGACACATTCCACAACATATTTAGAAATCATATTTTCATCCTTCCGTTTTTAATTTCTAAGAAGGGATTGTCTATGAAGTTAATGTGATTTTTCGTCATTAGTTTACTTTTTTCCTCTTTTTTCAAGGAGAAAATGATAAAGAAGGTGAATTTTTGTAGGGGAGGGATGTATATGGAAAGATGGATAGGTTGTGCAGCAGTATGTATAAATGAAAAAAATGAAGTTTTAATGGTGTTGCAAGGGCAAAAGGGTGAAGAAAAAAGGTGGTCTGTTCCAAGTGGAGGGCTTGAAAAGGGAGAGACACTAGAAGAATGTTGTATTCGAGAAGTTTGGGAAGAAACAGGTTACAATGTGGAAGTTGTAAATAAAATATACGAAAAAGAGGGTATTACATACGGGGTTCCTGTATACGTTCATTATTATGTCGTTAAAAAAATAGGCGGTAGTATGAAAATCCAAGATCCTGATGAGTTAATACATGAAATTGCTTGGAAAAGGATAGATGAAGTGAAGGAATTAACGCTATCTTTCCCGGAGGATTATGAGATTTTAAATAAATATATAAATAAAAAAGCGAGTGTTTAAACACTTGCTTTTTCAATGTATCCACGATAAGAAAAGCGGAACGATAACTAAACTAGCTCCTGCTGTTAAAAGCATAGATAAACTTGCAATGGTTCCTTCTACAGGGCCGATTTCGAATGCTTTTGATGTACCGGTTCCATTTGCGCTCGTGCCTAACATAATGCCTTTTGCGAGCGCTGTTTTAATACGGCATATACGTATGAGAGAAGGTCCGAGCAATGCTCCTGTTAACGCAGTTAAAACAACAAATACAGCTGTTAATTGTGACATACCACCGATCATTTCTGAAATGGCCATTGCAATTGGTGTCGTTACAATATGAGGCGCTAAACTATGTTCTAACGATGAATCAATTTGAAAATAATTAGCTAGTAGTGCTGAAGTAATAACTGATAAAAATGAACCGACAATGACATTAAGTAAAATAGCTATTCCATGTTTCTTGAGTAAATCAAAGTATTTATAGATTGGCCATGCGAAAGCAACTGTTGCAGGCTTTAATAATTCTGTTAACCATTGACCACCTGTTTCATATGTTTCATAAGGTGTGTCTAGTCCGAGTAATAAAGCAATTAAAATAATAGGGCAGACGAGAAGAGGAGAAAGTAAGCTCCAATTCCAGCGTTGATACATTTTCTTCGATATCCAATATGTGAATAGTGTTAATAGTAAACAAAGAAAGCCGATCATTGTGTTGATCCTTTCCGCTTTAGTAGCAATTCTGTTAGGAGTCCTGTAGCGAGAGTGACACAAAGTGTACTAATCATAATAATTAAAATGAGATCGATTCCATATTGTGATAGTGTATCTTTGTAGCGTATGACAGCGACTGCAGAAGGAATGAAAAATAAAATAAGTTCTTTTAATAAAAAGTCTGCTCCGTCCTGTATCCACTCTTTTTTCACTAGGTTAAATTTTAATGAAATTAACAATAAAAAAATACCGATTATACTTCCTGGAACTGGGAGGTGTGCCTGTTTTGCAATCCATTCACCTGTCCAAGCGAAACAAAATAATAATAAAATTTGTCCGCTTAATTTCCACCATTTCATACAGTACCCACCTCTTTCTTTTTTTACATAAAAATTGTAAAAAAGAATTAACAATTTCTACTATACGTTCATTCGAAAAATTTGTCTAATATATAAATTATATGTTATTAATATATTAGATGTATTAATTGAAAGTGAAAAGGGTGTCCAAAATGGAATTACGGCATTTGCAATATTTTGTTGTAGTGGCAGAGGAGTTACACTTTGGACGAGCAGCTGCTCGTTTACAAATGACACAACCACCGCTTAGTCAACAAATTCAGCAATTAGAAAAAGAAATGGGAGTTATGTTATTTTCAAGAACGAAGAGAAAAGTTGAATTAACAGAAGCTGGAGAAATGTTTTTAAAAGAAGTAAAAAAAGCGTTCGAACAAATTGATAAAGCAGTAGAAGTTGCACAAAGTGCCCAAAGGGGAGAAGTGGGCTCACTTTCAATTGGTTTTGTAGGTGCGGCGATATATGATATTTTACCATCTATCGTAAGGGAGTATAGAAAGAAATTTCCGAGAGTGTCTGTTGCATTACATGAACTGTCAACACCGGATCAGGTGCATGCACTTCACGATAACCGTATTGATATTGGCTTTTTGCGTCCGCCAATTCCAACGCAATTACTAGAGTTAGAACCAATTCAAAAACTTTCTTGTACGTTATGTTTACCGAAGGCACATCCACTTGCTGAAAAGGATGAAATACATATTGAAGATTTAAGAGACGAACCGTTCGTATTTATTACGAGACCGGTATGGCCAGCGTTATACGATACAATTTTATCACTTTGCCGCGACGTAGGATTTAGTCCACACATTGTACAAGAAGCAACGGAATATCAAACAGTTATGGGACTTGTAGCGGCAGGAATCGGAATTACGGTAATACCTGTATCGGCGAATAAATTGTATAAAACCGAAGTCGTATATAAAGAGTTATGTGATTCGAATTTTGTTGCAGAAATGTCAGTAGCGTACAAAAAAATGAATACTAATCCAGAACTTTTAGAGTTTTTGAAAATTGCAAGAGAGAAGAAAAGAATAGAAGTTGAGGATGAGATTAATTAATTTGTTAAAAAGTACACCTCGTTAAACACTAAAGCGGAAATGCAATATAATTGCATTTCCGCTTTAGTGTTCTTTTTTTAGTTCTATACTAAAGAGATAAACATGTTCGTTTTCTTGTAATAGTTGGTCAATAGCAGTTTTTTCCTCAAGCATTGGAATTCTTACGGTTTCTTTATTCGTTTTTATTATAGCTGCTAAAGTCGTCTTTTGATTGTATGTTAAGTTTATAGCAGATTGAAGAGTGGTAGAGGTAGAGCTATTTATGATTGGAGGTGCTTCTTCAGGAGCGAGCATGGAACTACCTTCAATATTAACATACCAATGTTTTTGCACTTGTACATCTTTATCGAGTTGGGATTGAGGTGGTAAAAAAGAAAGCTTTACTTTCTTTTTTTGAAAATGGGAGGTAGCTATATTCGCAATTACGTTTGTTTTTTTACCATCTTGATAATAATCAATTGTAGCATGTATTTCATCTTTTTTATTTTTTAGGGTAACGTTATAAAACATGCTGTCTCCTTCTTGAAAAGGAGTCATTTGTAAAATAGAAGATTGCTCTTCTGTTAATTTGTATGGCTCAACAATGGCGATTTCATTGTTTTTAAGTGAGCTACAACTTGTGAGAAATAATAAAAATAAGATTGATAGTAATTTTATGCGCATACAACCCCCTCCTTTTTACAAATATATTCTTAATATGATTTATTTACCATTTTATTTTCTAGGACTAAAGACTTAGAACAAATTCAGATTGTAGTGCGATGTTTAAAATGTCATATTTTTATACACTAGTAGTATAGAATGAGTATGGTATGAAGTAAGGTAGGGGAAGAACATATGTCTTTATGTCAGTTAGTGAGAAAAAATATAAGAACATTTGCTGCCAAAAGGATGAAGCAATTCATGTGGGTTGCTATGAGTACTATGATTTTATTTTTTATGATATCGCTCCAATTTAATGAAGGAGCGATTGGGAAATTAGAGACTACACTTTTATTTCAAATGAGCTTTTACATGCTGTTTATTGTATTCATTTTTATTTGTATTTTTACTACATATAAAATAACGTTTTCTCTTCTGCAAGTGAGAAAAGAGGAAATTAAATCTTATGTAGCAGAGAGTAGGAAGAGAAATGACGTACTATGTTTATTATGTCAGGAGCAATTATTTATTTATGGGGCAGCGTTTGTTTTTGGATTAGTGAATGGGATGTTATTTTTGAAATTATTTACGATTATCTTTATGAAAATAGCAGGAATACAAGGGATAAATAGTGCACCGATTACAGTATATGCAATAGTAGTTGTTAGTATAATTATGATTGTGATCGTCCTATTATCGATGATGCAATGTTTTCGATTTGTTCAAAGTTTACAAGATGAAAATTCGTTTTAATTCAAGGAAAAGGCATGAGAAATCATGCCTTTTCTTATTTTACACATAAAAATAATCATGTTACAGTGTAAAGACCTGACAAAGAATGGGAAGGAAAGGTTGTATAGTATGACAAATGAACAATCAATTGTAAAGGTTGAGCGGTTAACGAAGCGAATCGGTTCAAAGACACTTGTAGAAAATATTAGTTTCGAAGTTAAAAAGGGTGAAGTAGTTGGCTTGCTCGGACCAAATGGTGCTGGAAAAACGACTTTAATGAGAATGATGGTCGGCATGATTCGTATGACAGAGGGTGAAGTTTGGATTGACGGTCAATCTGTAAAACAGCAATTTGAAAGTACTGCTGCGAAAATTGGAGCAGTAATTGAGACACCGGAATTTTATCCTTTTTTGAGCGGCTATGAAAATTTAACATATTTCGGACGAATGAATGGTAACGTGACGGAAGAACGTATCGATGAAGTAGTGAAATTGTTAGGGATGGGACAAGTAATTGACCGAAAAGTAAAAGCATATTCACTCGGCATGAGACAACGTTTAGGAATTGCTCAAGCGCTTATTCACGATCCAGATGTATTGATATTAGATGAACCAACGAATGGATTAGATCCTAGTGGAATACATGAAATGAGAATGTACATAAAGAAAATTGCACATGAACAAGGAAAAGCGGTACTTGTATCTAGTCACTTACTTTCAGAAGTTGAATTAATGTGTGATAGAGTTATCATTATTCAGCATGGAGAATATGTGGCGACGCAAAATATTCAGCATAATCAAAGAGAAGAGATGGAGACAATCCGTATACGTGTAGATGATGCGAATAAAGCAGCAGAAATGTTAGACCAAGATGTTTTAATAAAAGGTAATGATCTACTTATTCATGTAAAAGATGAAGAAATCCCAAATGTTATTCGTATATTGCTTGAGAAAAATATTCAAGTGTATCGTGTATATGAAGAAAGAAAAACGTTAGAAGAGCAATTTTTAGAATTAACAGGGGGAAAAGATATTGTTTAATTTAGTGTATAACGAACTGTATAAAATATTTAAGCGAAAGCGAACGATTATTCCCTTTGCAGTTATTGCAGTATTAATAATTGGATTAGGGTGGGTTACGGTAAAGTATTTAGAACCGGAAACAAAAGGATGGAAAGCCGATTATACAGAACGAACTGTAGAAATAGAGAAAAAGCTAGGTATGAAAAAAGAATCTATATTAGCAGAACGATCTGGGGACGAGCTTGTAAAGGAATATCAGCTTAAGATGAAGCATTTAGATACAGATACAGCACCGACAAGCAGTTCTCCGCTTTCTTTCATGAGAGATACAGGTTTTATCGTATTTCCAATATTGCTCCCATTTATCCTCGTGTATGCAAGTACAATTTTTGCGAATGAATATAGCTGGGGAACATATAAATTTTTAACGATACGACCAGCGAGTCGATTTAAAATTTTGACAGCTAAATTTTTAGCAATTGTGATATTTGCAGCGTTATTGTTTATATTTAATATGATTTTCTCCACTTTATGTGGACTTGTTATTTATAAATTCCAACAGCCTGCATGGAGCGAGCTTATTTTCCAAGATGGAAATATTATAAAACAAAATATTTTTGTGGAAGCTAGTAAGTATTATATTTTATCGTGGTTGCCGACGATTGTGTACGCAGCGTTTGCATTTATGATTTCTGTATTAACAAGATCTAGTGGAGGCGCGATTGGTATTTCACTATTTCTTGCTTTATCAGGAAACATTGCATTATTAGCAGCGACTAGATATGATTGGGCGAAATATTTATTGCCAGCAAACACAGATTTATACAGTATTTCAAAGAATGGAAGTTTTATTGATGGAGTAACATTCCCGTTTGCTTCATGTATGTTATTACTATATTTATTTGTATTTTTAAGCATTTCCTATATAGTATTTTTAAAACGTGATTTAACATAAAAAAAGGAGCCGTTAAGTATTTCTTAACGGCTCCTTTTTTATGCAAATTGTTTAAGTGCTTTTTCAGCTAACAAAGCGAAGTATTCTGCACTTATAGGTAATGCTTGCTCATCTACTGTAAAAGCTGGATGATGCCATTCATGTGTACCACTCGTTCCCATAAAAACGAATGAACCAGGTATTTCTTGTTGATAAAAAGAAAAATCTTCTCCGGCCATTGACGGGGTAGGAGAGATGATATTTAAATTCATTTTTTCAGCAACTTGAGAGGATAAGTTTGTTAAAGATGTATCGTTATGAACAGCAGGAGGACCTGCATAAAAACGAAATTCTGTTTTTACACCTAATGCATCAGAAACCCCTTGAATAATACGTTTCATTAGTGCGGGAATCTTTTCACGTGTTTCAGTTTGGAATGTACGTACAGTTCCTTCCAGCGTTGCTTTTTCAGGAATTACGTTCCACGTATTTCCTGAATGGATGTTTGTGACACTGACGACCGCATTATGTGAAGAGCTTATATTTCGGCTTACAATTGTTTGGAGCGCCATCACGATTTGAGAGGACGCGACAATAGGGTCTACCCCAGCATCTGGTACAGCTGCATGTGTACCAACTCCGTGAATTTCAATTTCAAATCGATCGACCCCGGCCATCAGTGGACCATCTTTAATACCGATTGTACCTACTGGTAAATCGGGTTTATTATGCATACCGAAAATAGCTTGCACGCCATGTAAATGCCCGGCTTCAATTACTTTGCAAGCACCATTGCTACTTTCTTCAGCTGGCTGGAATATAAAGCGTACAGTTCCACCAAGAGAAGATTCTTTTTCTTTTAATAAATAAGCGGCACCTATAATAGCAGCTGTATGAAAATCATGCCCACAAGCATGCATTTTACCGGGAATTTTTGAAGCATACGGTAAATTTGTTTCTTCTTGAATAGGAAGGGCATCAATATCAGCGCGGAGTGCTATAATTGGTCCGCTATTATTCCCTGAAATTTCAGCAATAACGCCTGTTTCTAAACTAGAATTTATAATCGTAATGTTTTTCTTTTCTAACCAATTTTTTATAGTCTTCGTCGTTTCAAATTCTTCGTATGATAATTCTGGATGCTCATGTAAATTTCGACGAATAGAAATTAGCATCTCAGTTAATTGCTCTAGATTTGCTGCCACGTATAATGCCTTCTTTCTTAATTAATGTATTTACATTAATTATACAATAAGAAAAGAGAGGATTCTCAAATGAAAATCCTCTCTTGTTTTATGCTGCCAATTTTTTGTGTGTATGATGTTTACGATAACATCCACGCATTGCATAGGCAATTTGCGGGATTGCAATACCGATTAAAATAAGTGATACACCGATCCATTGTGAAGATAGCACCGCTTCTTTTAAAACGAATACAGACATAATTGTTGTAACCGGTAGTTCTGCTGCACCAAGAATAGTCGCTAAGCCAGAACCGATCTTTGGAATACCGATTGTAAAGGCGATAGAAGGAATAACGATACTAAATGTTCCTAATCCTAAACCGTATTTCCAAAGTCCTTCAGAAATTGCACCGCTAAAAATAAATGTTGGTGGGAATACGATCATTACTAAAGTTAAAGCGCCAGTCATTAAGAGAACACCGCGCGGTAATGAAGGCACTTCAACAGCAACTTTTCCGCTCACGAAAATGTATGTTGCGAATGTAACAGCAGATAATAAACCTAGTATGATTCCAGTCATATCGAAATCACCTGCTGATTTCTCTAGTAAACCACTTGATAAAAATGTACCTGCAAGTAAGAAAATAACGGAAATAACCTTTTCTCTTGAAGGTAATGTTTTTGTTGTGACTGCTTCAATAATAATTCCGACCCAAACGAATTGGAATAAAAGTATAATTGCAATAGATGCTGGTACAGTTTTTAATGAAGCATAATAAAAAATTCCAGTAAAACTTGCAGATGTACCTGCCACGAATAAAATTAACGCTTGTTTTAATGGAACACGATGTCTAGAAAATAGAAGAGTAATAGCAAGCAAAATAATCCAACCGAACAAATATTGGCTGCCAATTACCTCTCCAAGTGAAAATCCTTCTGCATAGGCAAGTTTAACGAAAATAGCTAAAATCCCATAACTACACGCTCCTAATAAAACTAAAAGAGAATAACGAAGCATGAAAAATTCCTCCCATCTATATGAAATTGTTCCTAACGGACATATATAACTAGAGGGAAGTATACAAAATTAAAAATAAAGGGTCAAATAAAAGAAAAGTGTGACATTTTATAGAATAATAATAAAAGTATGATATTTATGCATAATCTTGAAATTAGTAATAATAAAAGTATTGTAAAATCAGCTTCGTATTGTATAAAGACAGCATTTGAAAAAAATATTTTTTAGGGAGATAGAAGGGTAGTCCATTATAGTGTGCTAATCATTTGAGAAACTATATTACCTTTGTTATGTTAATAACAATTAGAGAAGTTTCATAGTCCAATTGATATTGTTCTATATAATAGAAGGGAATAAAAACGTTTTATTAGAAACTGTTTGTAAGGGTAGTTTTTCTTATTATCACGTTGTTAAAGTGAGTTCACGAATTGTTCATAGTATTTTTATGTGTTTTTGCTACAATATGTAAGGAGAGGAGTGGAATCATGCAAGATATTAGTATTTTTTTAGCGTTTGGCGCTGGATTTTTATCATTTATTTCCCCATGTTGCTTACCGCTTTATCCGGCATTTTTATCGTACATAACAGGTATGTCGGTTTCTGAGTTGAAAGAAGAAAATGCAATGCTTCGCAAAAGAAGTATGATACATACAGCGTTTTTCTTACTTGGATTTTCAATTATATTTATTGCAATTGGATTTGGTACAAGTTTTATTGGAGGCATCTTTACAAATTATAAAGATTTAATTAGACAGTTAGGTGGTATATTTATCATCGTGTTCGGTCTTATTATTGTCGGTGTGTTTAAGCCAAAGTTTTTAATGCAAGACCGTAAATTTACGTTTAAAAATCGTCCGAGTGGCTATTTGGGATCCGTTCTAATTGGGTTGGCCTTTGCTGCAGGGTGGACGCCTTGTACTGGACCTATTTTAGTGTCTGTCATTGGATTAGCAGCAACAAATCCAGAATCAGCAATGATTTATATGATAGCATACATACTTGGGTTTGCTATCCCATTTTTCGTACTATCATTCTTTATTACGAAAATGTCTTGGATTAAAAGAAATAGTATGAAATTCATGAAGATTGGAGGATATGTTATGATTGTCATGGGTATCTTCCTATATTTCAACTGGATGACGAAAATTATCGTATATTTCTCAAGTTTATTTGGTGGTTTTACCGGTTTTTAGTATTATTCTGTGAAAATGTTGGAAATACTAACGGAAAAGCATATAATGAAAGTATATTTTGCATATAGCCACAAAAAAGGATGAGAAAATATGAACATAGTTGTTTTATCCAGTATCGTTGCTGTTTGTATGGCTGTTGGTGCGATGTTTATTCGTTTAAAAGCAGCTAAGAAACCGGCAACATTGAAAAAAATTATACTTCCACCATTTTTTATGAGTACGGGAGCATTGATGTTTGTTTTTCCAGAATTTCGATTAACTCCAGCAGAAATGTTAGAAGCAATTGGCGTCGGTTTGTTTTTCTCTATTTTTCTTATTAAAACATCTAAATTTGAAATTAGAGGACAAGAGATTTATTTGAAGCGTTCAAAAGCATTTGTTTTTATATTAATTGGATTACTTGTCGTGCGGATTGTTTTTAAAACATACTTAAGTCAATCTCTTGATTTAGGACAACTTAGTGGCATGTTCTTCTTACTGGCGTTCGCGATGATTGTGTCATGGAGAATTGCTATGTATCGTTCCTTTACGAAATTACAGAAGGAAATGGAAAAAGAAGATGGTTTTTATAATGAAAAAGATATGAAGCTAACTTGAAAACGTTATATGTATAAAATAAAAAGGACAGCGTCAAAGGCGCTGTCCTTTTTATTGAAAATAATGTGAAGTTACTTTGCGAGTAAAGATTTATAGTTAGAATAATCAATCTCTTTTTCTTGTAGTTTTTTAACTAAAAATTTATGGTCGCGTTTTGGTGTAGCAATAATATATCCTTTAATAATTAAATCTTGTGTAATTTGAGAGGCTTTTTCTTGTAATGCCAGTTCTCCAATTTTGCCAGCAATTTTTGATTTAGCGACATCGCGAAATAGTTCTGGAACAGGACTTACGAGCTCTTCTAACAATTGTTTTTGTTCTTCATCCCATAAATGTCTAGTTTTATTAATATAGTGCTCTTCCCAATCTAAAATGGACATACCATCTTCTTTAGGTAATCGTTTTAGGAATTTTCTGAACATAAAGTATCCACCGATAGACATAAGTCCTAATAAAATAACAGTCCATAGCACTATGAACCAACTGAACCATCCTTCGAGCAAGCTTATCCCCCCTTAATGATTGCGGTTTTCTTTTATTCATATTATAAACAGTGAGATTCATAGAAAGCAAGAACGCTTGGTCATTTTGACCAAGCGTTATCATTTAAACAAAGTATAGTTGTTCAACACATAAATTATTATTATCATCTTCTACATATTCAATGATTAATGTGCCAACTTTACGATCTTTATCTTTAGTTGTGAAAATAGAGTAAGAAGTAAAACGTACTGTTGATAAGCCGCTTATATGTGTAGGTAAAGAAATGTAGTCGTTATCGCGGAAGAATTCCATCAGTTCAATATCTTCAAATTCTTTTCGATCAACTTGTTTGTTTGTATAGCGGCGTTGAAGTTTTTTTAAAGACTCATTCCAAGAAATTGCTTTTGTGTCGTATACCATTGTTCTATCTCCTTACTGTATGTAATCATTAAGAACATACGTTCTAAACTAGTATACTCTTTTTATTAGAAAAGGGAAAGCAAAAAATAATGTAAGCTTGGATTTCCAAGCTTACATTATTGATGCGTCCGTCATAATCTCTATTTTTATTATAAGTTAGATAAGAATAAGAAACAAGATGATATATATTCTGTTGATGGTTTTTAAAATTCTGTATATTATAGATATACTAAAATGCAAGGGAATGAGAGGAATGGCATATGTAATTTCACTCCAAGGATCGATGGCAAGCGGAAAAACAACATTGGCTAAAAGGTTAGAGAGATGTGGGCTTTCAGTTATATATGAAAATCCATATCCAATTGTAAAAAAGCGAAAACAATTAAATTTGGATATGAATTCAAAAGAAGGGTTTATCATAAATCAAAAAATGTTTATGGAAGCAAAAATAAAGGAGTTTCAAAATGTGAAAGATTCAGTCGTGATTTTTGATCGTGGACCAGAAGATATTGAGTTTTATACAATTTTTTATCCAACGATTATAGGGGAAAAGTGGGATATAGAAATTGAATTGAAAGATGAATTATATAAATTAAGAGAATGCCGTTCGGATGCAATTTTTTATTTAGATGTTTCGAAAGAAAATTTATATGATAGAAAAAATAATGACGGGGCAAGAAATCGAAGTACATTCGAAGAACAATTTAAATTAGTAGAAACTGAAAAAGAATGGTATAAACAATTTCCTGTAACTTATGTGGACACGAATACATTAACAGTGGATGAGTTAGAAGCATATTTTATGGGCTGGTTAAAGGAGAAAGGACTATGAAAAAAATATTATTATTCGTATACCCAACATTTGCGGAGTTTGAAATTACAGTAGCAACAGCATTACTGAAAAAGAAATATGAAATCATTACTGCGGGCTTAACAAAAGGGTTGATTATAAGTGAAACAGGCTTGCAAGTACAACCGCATATAGAATTAAGTGAAGTGCGTGTAGATGAATATGAGGGGATTATCATTCCAGGGGGAGACGAAGTACATATTAAAGACGCAGATATTCTCTTTTCAGTCATTCGCCAATTTTCTGAAAAAGAAAAATTAGTAGCTGCGATTTGTGCTGGACCGTATGCGTTAGCAAGAGCAGGTTTATTTAAAGGGATTTCTTATACAGCGACTATAGATTATCAAAAGTTAGATTGTTTTCCAGTAGAAAATTTTGTATATAAAGAAGTTGTACAACACTCAAATATTATTACTGCACAAGGACATGCTTTCGTACCATTCGGAATAGCAGTTGCTACTTATTTTGGAGTAGCGAACGAACATAGTATAAATTTTTATGGCGGAAAGGGCAATATGATGATGGACAAACTTTTACATGAGAATGTATAAAAGCTAGCATTGGATAGCTTTTTTCTTTTTGACATCGATAAATGGCTAACGTTTTCGGGTCGCGCCATATACCGTTATGAAGTGACAATTCATTTTCTACTTCTTTTTTTAGCCATTCCTTCATTTCGGCGTGAAGATATGTACTATCAGGTATATTTAGCGATGGAAACATGCTAGAAATATAGCTTACAATCGGAGTAGCATGATGAAAAACGAGAGCATTATGAATAACTGTTTCTTCAACAGTTGGAAAAACAGACTGTAATATCTCTTTACCATTTTCTAAACAAAATGGAGTGACTGATGATGTTGTTTTCGGTAAATCAAATGCGTCTAACATGCGGTTACACATTTCAACTATATGAGGTAATGTAACGTCAGAATTTGTTGTAGCTAAAAGTGAGCCTCCGGGACGCATTACTTTATGGAATCCTTGAACTGTTTTTTCGACATCTTTCATGTGATATAACATATGTCTTGCGATGACCCAGTCATAGCGATTAGCTTCAAAAGGAAGTTTACCAGCATCACCTAGTTTCCATTCAATTATGCTATTCTTTATTGCAGCTTCAGAAAGCATCGTTTTTGATTGATCAAAACCGGTTAGTTCGCCTTTATGACCGTTAGTTTGTAAAAGGGAAAGAAAATTTCCATTAGCACACCCAACCTCTAATATTTTTTCTTCTCCTTGAAATTGTAAATGTTCCATGACGAGTTCATCTAAATTTACTTGTTTTTCTTCGTAATGTTTATGCGTATCGATACGTGTTTGTAAATGGTTGCTTACGTTATATTGGCGTTTTACATCATTCATTTTTTCACATTCCACCTTCGTGCAAAATTGCTGAATCGCGTGTGTTAATACGTCGGTTTTCTTTAAACCTTCGTAATGGAGTGCAGATTCAAACCTTTCAAGTAATTTTTCTTCAATTCGAAAATGAATATCTTTTCGCTTCGTCATTGAAATATCGCCCCTTTGCATCTGTTAGTGAGACTATAGCACGCCTGAAAAATTCGTGTAAATAATTTGTGTACACAAATGGAGGGGATGAAAAAATTGTTCGAATGTGAGTTTAAACTATTGACGATTTAACCGTTTTCATATATTCTTAAATTAAGAAATATTCAAATAATTAAAAGAAATGAGAGAGTCACATGCTTCTTCAAGGAACACATCGAATTGGTCGTATGGCCATGTTGTTGGCACTTGCGGATGAGAATGAAAGCCCTGTATTATCTATTCCAAAAGGTTGGAAGTATTGTACGGGGAAAGTGGGTTCGATGAATTCGCAAAAAGTTGTAGCAGCAATGGAAACAGCGGCTAAGAGCACCCAAGTTATTGAAACAGATGTTTACAGAGAAACACATGCACTTTATCATGCAATTATGGAAGCTTTGTACGGAGTGACGAGAGGTCAAATTCAGTTAGCAGACGTTCTTCGTACAGTAGGACTTCGCTTTGCGATTGTGCGCGGTAGACCATACGACGGAAAAAAAGAAGGCGAATGGGTTGCTGTTGCATTATATGGAACGATTGGTGCACCTGTAAAAGGATCTGAGCATGAGGCGATTGGTTTAGGGATTAATCACATATGATTTGCCCATAGTCTATTAGTTAGAAGGGGGCCTTACTTTTTTAGGACAGAAGTCTGTCTTAAAAAGATAAGGTCCCCTTTTGCCTTTTTAAGGAGGAAAAAGAATGATTACGTTAACAGGACACACATTGACAATTGAAGAAATGAAGAGGTTGTTACTTGAAGGGGAAGGTGTAACAGCTTGTCCAAATAGTATGCAAAAGGTGGCGGAGTGCCGCGAAGTTGTTGAGAAAATTGTAGAGGACGGAAAAGTCGTTTACGGTATTACAACTGGATTTGGAAAGTTCAGTGATGTGCTTATTCAAAAAGATGATGTAAAGGCACTTCAACACAATTTAATTCAGTCACATGCATGCGGTATAGGTGATCCATTCCCTGAAGAGGTATCACGCGGTATGTTAATTTTACGAGCGAACACGATGCTTAAAGGAGTATCTGGTGTTAGACCACTTGTTGTAAATATGCTTCTTGAGTTTGTAAATCGTAAAATTCACCCGGTCGTTCCGCAACAAGGGTCACTTGGTGCGAGTGGCGATTTAGCACCTTTATCTCATCTTGCGCTTGTATTATTAGGCGAAGGTGAAGTGTTCTATAAGGGGAAACGCGTTCATGCGATGGTTGCTCTTACAGAAGAAGGGCTTGAACCGATTGAACTTGAAGCGAAAGAAGGGCTTGCATTAATCAATGGTACGCAGGCGATGACAGCGCAAGGAGTTCTTTCTTATATAGAAGCAGAAGCAATGGCGTATCAAGCTGAATTCATTGCTTCGATGACAATTGAAGGATTACAAGGCATTATTGATGCATTTGATGAAAATGTTCATAAAGCACGTGGTTATAAAGAGCAAGTGGAAGTAGCGAGCAGAATTCGTGACATCCTTCATGATAGTAAATTAACAACAAAACAAGGAGAACTACGAGTGCAGGATGCATATTCACTTCGTTGTATCCCGCAAGTACACGGTGCTTCTTGGCAAGTTTTAAATTATGTGAAAGAAAAATTAGAAATTGAAATGAATGCAGCAACAGATAATCCGCTAATCTTTGATGGCGGAGAAAAAGTAATTTCGGGTGGGAATTTCCATGGTCAACCGATTGCGTTTGCGATGGACTTCTTAAAAGTAGGAATGGCGGAACTTGCAAATATTTCAGAGCGTCGTATCGAGCGTTTAGTAAATCCGCAATTAAATGATTTACCTCCATTTTTAAGTCCAGAACCAGGACTTCAGTCTGGTGCAATGATTATGCAATACGCTGCAGCGTCACTTGTTTCTGAAAATAAAACGTTAGCACATCCAGCGAGTGTTGATTCAATCCCGTCATCAGCTAACCAAGAAGATCACGTAAGTATGGGAACAATCGCTTCACGCCATGCACATCAAATTATTCAAAATGTAAGACGTGTTCTTTCAATTGAGATGATTTGTGCGATGCAAGCAGCAGAATATCACGGTATTGAAAACATGAGTACAGTGACGAAGAGCTTCTACCATCAAGGCCGTCAACAAGTACCTTCTATTACAAATGATCGCATATTCTCAACGGATATTGAAAATATTACGCACTGGTTAAAAACGAATTATTCGATAAAAGAAAGATTAGATGTAAACGCGGCACTATAAAATGAGAAAAGGGAGAGATTGAAATGGAAAAAGTTAAACAAACAATTCGCGCGCCAAGAGGTACTGAATTACAAACGAAAGGGTGGGTTCAAGAAGCTGCACTTCGTATGTTAATGAACAATTTAGATCCTGAAGTTGCTGAAAAACCAGAAGAATTAGTTGTATATGGCGGAATTGGCCGTGCAGCTCGTAACTGGGAAAGCTACCATGCGATTGTAGATTCATTAAAAACGTTAGAAAGCGATGAAACATTACTTGTTCAATCAGGAAAACCAGTTGCAATCTTTAAATCGCATGAAGATGCACCTCGCGTTCTTTTAGCGAACTCAAACTTAGTACCAAAATGGGCGAACTGGGATCACTTCCGTGAACTAGAGAAAAAAGGTCTTATGATGTACGGACAAATGACCGCAGGTAGCTGGATTTATATTGGAACACAAGGTATTTTACAAGGAACATATGAAACGTTTGGCGAAGCGGCACGTCAACATTTCGATGGTTCATTAAAAGGTACATTAACACTTACTGCTGGCTTAGGTGGTATGGGTGGTGCACAACCTCTTGCTGTAACGATGAACGGCGGTGTTGTCATTGCTATTGATGTTGATAAGCGCAGCATCGATCGTCGTATTGAAAAGAGATACTGTGATATGTATACAGAATCATTAGAAGAAGCATTAACGGTTGCGAACGAGTATAAAGAGAAGAAAGAACCAATTTCAATTGGTTTATTAGGAAATGCGGCAGAGATTTTACCAGAACTAGTGAAGCGCAATATTACGCCAGATTTAGTTACGGATCAAACATCTGCTCATGATCCATTAAACGGTTATATTCCAGTAGGTTTCACATTAGAAGAAGCAGCGAAACTTCGTGAAGAAGATCCAGAACGTTACGTACAATTATCAAAAGAAAGCATGACAAAACATGTAGAAGCAATGCTTGCTATGCAAGAAAAAGGCGCAATTACATTTGATTATGGAAATAATATTCGCCAAGTTGCTTTCGATGAAGGTTTGAAAAATGCATTCGATTTCCCAGGATTCGTTCCAGCATTTATCCGTCCATTATTCTGCGAAGGAAAAGGACCATTCCGCTGGGTAGCACTTTCTGGTGATCCAGAAGATATTTATAAAACAGACGAAGTAATATTACGTGAGTTTGCGGATAATGAGCATTTATGTAACTGGATTCGTATGGCTCGTCAGCAAGTTGAGTTCCAAGGTCTTCCATCTCGTATTTGTTGGTTAGGTTACGGTGAGCGCGCGAAATTTGGTCGCATTATTAATGAAATGGTGGCAAATGGTGAATTATCAGCACCAATCGTTATCGGTCGTGACCATTTAGATTGCGGATCAGTAGCATCTCCAAATCGTGAAACAGAAGCGATGAAAGACGGTAGTGATGCAGTAGCAGACTGGCCAATTTTAAATGCATTAATTAATAGTGTAAACGGTGCGAGCTGGGTATCTGTTCACCACGGTGGTGGCGTTGGTATGGGTTATTCACTTCACGCTGGAATGGTTATCGTTGCAGATGGAACAGAAGCAGCAGCAAAACGTATTGAGCGCGTATTAACTTCTGACCCTGGTATGGGTGTTGTTCGTCACGTTGATGCAGGATATGACTTAGCTGTAGAAACTGCGAAAGAAAAAGGCGTTAACATTCCGATGATGAAATAAGGAGGAGAAAACATGCTGGACACTTTACTAATAAATATCGGTCAATTACTAACAATGGATCAAGAAGATGGCTTGTTAAGACGGGAAGCGATGAACACGCTTCCTGTTATCGAAAATGGTGTGGTTGGAATTGAAAACGGCGTAATTACTTTCGTTGGAACAGTGGAAGAAGCTAAAGGATTACAAGCGAAAGAAGTTATTGATTGCGGCGGGAAAATGGTTTCTCCTGGTCTTGTTGATCCGCATACTCACCTTGTATTTGGTGGATCTCGTGAAAATGAAATCGCACTAAAATTACAAGGAGTTCCGTACTTAGAAATTTTAGAAAAAGGCGGAGGTATTCTTTCAACTGTAAATGCAACGAAAAAGGCGTCGAAAGAAGAACTTGTTCAAAAAGCGAAATTCCATTTAGACCGTATGCTATCTTTCGGAGTTACAACTGTAGAAGCGAAGAGTGGTTACGGATTAGATGATGAGACGGAATGGAAACAATTAGAGGCAACTGCACAATTACAAAAAGAGCACTCGATTGATTTAGTTTCCACATTTTTAGGTGCTCATGCAGTTCCGAAAGAGTATAAAGGTAGATCGAAAGAATTTTTACAATGGATGTTAGACCTACTACCAGAAATGAAAGAGAAGCAATTAGCTGAATTCGTTGATATTTTCTGTGAAACAGGTGTGTTCTCTGTTGAAGAGTCAAAAGAGTTTTTATTAAAAGCGAAAGAGCTTGGGTTTGATGTGAAAATTCATGCAGATGAAATTGACCCTCTTGGTGGCACGGAAGCAGCGGCTGAAATTGGTGCGGCATCAGCGGACCATTTAGTTGGCGCTTCTGATAAAGGAATTGAAATGCTTGCAAACTCTAATACAGTAGCGACTTTATTACCAGGAACAACTTTCTATTTAAATAAAGAAAGCTTTGCTCGTGGACGTAAAATGATTGATGAAGGTGTTGCAGTTGCTTTGGCTACAGACTTTAACCCAGGTAGTTGTCCAACTGAGAACATTCAGCTTATTATGAGCATTGCAATGCTCAAGCTGAAAATGACACCAGAAGAAGTTTGGAATGCAGTAACAGTTAACTCTTCTTACGCAATTAATCGTGGTGATGTAGCTGGAAAAATTAGAGTTGGTCGCAAGGCAGATTTAGTTCTATGGGATGCTTACAATTATGCTTACGTACCGTATCATTACGGCGTAAGTCATGTAAATACAGTATGGAAGAATGGTAATATCGCATATACAAGAGGTGAACAATCGTGGAGCACGGCCACTATTTAAAGAAAAATGCAAAGTTTATCGATCGTGAAGTGACGAAATGGAGTGAGATGATTAAAGATTGGGAGGAAGGCTTGGAAATATTCGGTGCTGCCTTAATTGGAGCACCCCTTTCTAAACCATCTATTAGTCATTCAGGAGCAAGTTTTGCACCAAAAACAATTCGTGCAATGTTAGATGCATATAGCACGTACGCAATTACAGAAGAACATGATATGAAAGAAAGTGTCTTATATGATTGCGGCGATATTACGATGCATGTGACGGATATAAAAGAAAGTCATAAGCGAATTGCGAAAACAGTTGGTCATGTAACGAAAGTAAATCCAAACATGATACCAATCGTTCTTGGCGGGGATCACTCGATTAGCTTTCCGAGTATAACAGGATTTGCAAATAGTAAAGGGAAGGTCGGTATTATTCAATTTGATGCCCATCATGATTTACGTAATTTAGATGATGGTGGCCCATCAAATGGTACACCGTTCCGTAGTCTACTAGAAAATGATGTCATTACAGGAAAACAACTCGTTCAAATCGGAATTCGTAATTTTTCAAATGCACGAGCGTACCATGAATATGCAAAAGAACATGGCGTGACAGTATATACAATGAAAGATGTACGAGAGCGACAAATCAAAGATATTATCACAGAAAGTATTGAAGTATTAAGAAAGCAAGGCGTGACTTCTATTTACATTTCTCTTGATATGGATGTACTAGATCAAGCATTTGCACCAGGTTGTCCAGCAATTGGTCCTGGCGGTATGGATAGTACGACTTTACTTGATGCGATTGAATTTCTTGGTAAAGAACCGCTCGTTCAAGCGATGGATATAGTAGAAATTGATCCAACCCTTGATTTCAGAGATATGACGAGTCGAGTAGCTGCGCAAGTGATTATGAGTTTTCTTTTAGCGAGAGAGACAGTCCGTAAGCAGGTTAGTATATAGGCGTGAAATTAATAGGGAATGTTTAACGATTCCGTATGAAAAACACATTACTACTTATAAGTAGTAATGTGTTTTTATGTAAAAAGAGAAGGTGAAATTAGAATGTATATATGTGTGGAAAAGTTAATAAGATTGCGGGTTTTTAATGATATTTTACGAAATTATTTTCTTAGTTCGAAAGGATTGACATTAAAAATATTTTTATGATAAAATTAAAATTTTGCTAAAAAATTGATTGTGTGTTAAGATTGAGAAGGTTACCATATATGGAGGTGGATTATTTGTTTCAAATTGGCGATAACATAGTTTATCCAATGCAGGGAGCAGGTATAATTAAAGCCATAGAAGAGAAGGAAATCACAGGAGAAAAACAACAATATTATGTTATAAAAATGTCGGGTAGTAATATGGAAGTAATGATTCCGGCAGGGAGAATATTGAGCTCAAATATACGACCAGTCACGGATATAACGGCAATAGCACACATATTGGATATTTTTCAACATGGAGAATCTGATAGATTACTTACGTGGAAACAAAGGTATAAATTGAACACTGATAAAATAAAGACGGGTAAAATACAAGAAGGTGCTGAAGTTGTACGTGATTTATTACGTATGCAGAAAGAAAAAGCACTTAATGCAAGCGAAAAGAAAATGTTAGATAACGCACACGAATTTTTGATTAGTGAACTGGGATTAATTGAAGGTATCACAGAAAGTCAAATAAAAAGCTTTTGTTAAGATTCATTACAAATAATGTATTAGATCCCAAAAAAGGTTTTGAATTTTTTGGGAACATAATTATAGAGAATTAATCATTTCAAAGACATTCAATTCTTTCAAACCACTTTTAGAGCATTAACCTCTTTTGTTATTACTACAATCAAATCCATTTTTATTTTTTAAGTTCTTTACGAATATTCGAAGTTTAATTAAACACTTGGATAGAATAGTTACTTGATTTTTGCAATCCTGATTCACACTGGCACGGACGAGGAGCCGTAAGGATGAAAGAGAGGTAGGGCTTTCATTGTTTTAGGTTTATAAGTTATTATTTTTAGAAGAATACTGAACCATTCTCACTTCTACTGCTAAGTAATTTTTTATATGTGAAGAGATAATAATTGTTTATATTCTTTATATTAAAGAGATAAATGAATTTTTAGCCATATACGGTCAACTAAAAAGGAGTGTCATATAGTCGATAATTCGACTATGTGACAGCTCTTTTTTTCATGGGGATTAGGAACGGATAAATAGAAAAAACAACGTGTTAGATATGCAATTATTATCGTAATGCTTGTTGTTTGCATATTGGAAACGAATTTGTTCCCTATCTTCTTTAGAGCAATGACAGAGATGGAGACTAGGCGATGTGGACTAAGAAATCGATCACGAAAGGATATAAATGGTGAGACGGATGTGCGTATATGGAAAAAAAACGTGCTTTTGCACGGCTTTTTTTATGTTAGTTATGAAGAGAAAGCAAACAAATGTTACCCCATTACGATAATCGGCTTAATCAAAATGAATGATTGAAGCCTCGTTACTGTAAGTTTGAATATAGTACAATGGAAATCGTTTTTTTAGTAAATAGTTTGAAAAACAATTACCAATATATTCTATAGTAATAAAACTAGAAGAAAAGAAAACATCCATTTAACAAGTATTTTCCTCATCCACTTACTGAATATAAGAATAGACAGTAGAGATTTGAATTCTAGAACCCTTATAGTAATAAAACGGTTCGTTTTATTATGCGAATATTTCTACATAAGAGCGTATAAATTGACGTTACTATCTAAAAGTAAGTATGATGCGATTATAGTAAGAATTTTTTAGGGGGAAGAAAAATGACAAGTTCAAATAATAAAGCAGCAAGTATTTATGAAGGAACAAATATAAATGATTGGGGTTCTTTTGAAAATATTGAAGAAACGAAGTTATTTGACTCGATTCAAATTGGATCTTGGTCTCTTCGTAATCGCATAGCAATGGCACCGATGACGAGATGTTTCGCGAATCATGAAACAGGAATCGTTGGTACTGATGTAGTCGAGTACTATAGAAAACGTGCAGCTGATGGAGTTGGCTTAATTATTACAGAGGGAATCGTCATTAGCCCAAGAGCAAAAGGAAATCCAGGAGTACCGGGGATTTATACACAAGAACAAATCGATTCGTGGAAGCCTGTTACAGAGGCAGTACATAAAGAAGGTGGAACGATTATTGCTCAAATATGGCATGTTGGCCGTATGAGTCATCACGAGATAATTGGTGGGCAAATGCCGCAAGCACCGTCTGCTATCGCTGCAGAGGGAAATGTTCCGCGTTTTCGTAAACCGTTCGACACGCCAGAAGCAATGACGTTAGAAGAAATACAAGAGGTGATTGGTCAATACGCACAAGCTGCGAAAAACGCGATCGAAGCTGGATTTGATGGAGTAGAAATACACGGTGCACACGGATATTTAATCGATCAATTTACTTATGAGTTCGCAAATAAGCGTACTGATAAATACGGCGGAGATTTAAAGCAAAGGCTAACGTTTATGAAAGAAGTAACGGAGGCTGTAATAGAAGCTGTTGGGGCTGATAAAACACTTCTTCGTTTCTCTGCTTTCAAAGGTGATAATCCAACTTATATGTGGGAAAACCCTGAGTTTGCAATTGAAATGTTTGTAAATATGTTCAACGAAGTTGGATTAACGATGATTCACCCTTCAACGATGAATTATACGGCAGTTATTGCTGACGGAAAGAATTTTCATCAATTAGTAAGAAAATATTGGGAGGGTACGATTGTAGGAGTAGGGAATTTAAATCCGAAAGAGGCTGAAGAAGCGTTGCAAGAAGGAACAATTGATGTAGTGGCATTCGGAAGACCTTTAATAGCTAATCCAGATTTTGTTCATCGAATTAAAAATGCTGAAAGTTTAGTTGAATATGATGCGAAAGAGCATCTTGCTACATTAATTTGAATAAAGATAAAAGGAGAACACATCAGGTGTTCTCCTTTTATTATGGATTTTCATAGGAGGAAGCGGTATGAGTGAAACGCTACTCGTTATTATTAGTATATTGCTCTTATTGATGTTACTATTAATCATTTTTTTTATTATTACATTTTTTATAAAAAAACGGACGCATCATTCTATATTAAAGTTACATCCATACTTAGGAAGGATGCGTTATTTACTTGAAAAGATAGGACCGGAATTTAGGCAATATTGGTTTGATCATGATACGGATGGAAAGCCCTTTTCACGTTATGATTTTCAAAGTGTAATGTTTCTAGCAAAATACCGTTCAGAAATACTCGGTTTTGGATCAAAACGAGATTTTGATGCATCTGGATATTATATTGCTAATACATTATTTCCAATATTAACAGATGAATTAAGTGTGAATGAAACGCAAGAACGTGAAGGGAAAAAGTATGTGATTCATAAAGAAGGGTTATTTTCACGAAGAGAAAAATTGACAGCGGATACAACGAATCTTTGGTTATATGAAGAAGACGATGCAATTATCGTCGGTGAAAACCGCAAATATCCGTGGAAACTACATGGCATGTTTGGGGCATCTGCGACTTCTTACGGTGCGATTGGCGAAAATTATATTTTAGCGAGCGGGTTTGGTGCGAAGATGGCTGGCGGATCGTGGATTAATACTGGCGAAGGTGGCGTTATTCCAGAACATTTACATACAGGTGCGAATATCGTTGCGCAAATTGGTCCGGGTTTATTTGGGTACCGTGATGAGGATGGTAATTTTTCAATGGAGAAATTTATGGAGAAAGCAAAAGAAAGCAATATTAAAGCATTCGAATTGAAATTTGGGCAAGGTGCGAAAATACGTGGTGGTCATCTAGAGGGACAAAAAGTAAATGAGAAAATTGCTTCTGTTCGGAATGTGCGAAAAGGAGAAACGATTAATTCACCGAATCGATTTCCATTTTTAAAGAATGCAGCAGATACACTTTATTTTATTCAACGTTTGCAAGAAAACGGCGGTAAACCAGTCGGGATGAAGATTGTAATTGGACAGCAGGAGCCATTGGAAGATTTATTCAAATCGATGAAAGAGTTAAACATTTATCCAGATTTCATTACAGTTGATGGTTCAGAAGGTGGATCAGGTGCAACGTATAAATCGATGGCAGATAGTATGGGGATGCCGCTTATTCCAGCGTTATTGACATGTATTGATACAGCGAATCATTATGGTGTTCGGGACAAATTCAAAGTGTTTGCCTCAGGGAAATTAATTACACCAGATAAAGTGGCAATTGCTTTAGCCATTGGTGCAGATGCTGTAAATTCAGCCCGTGGATTTATGATGGCAAGTGGCTGTATAATGGCACTTCAATGTAATTCCGGACAATGTCCATCTGGAGTTGCCACGACGAATCCGCACTATCAAAAAGCGCTAGATCCGTATGAGAAGAAATGGCGAGTAATGAATTATGTTGTTAGTATGAGATATAGTTTGTTCTCACTTGCGGCAGCAGCGGGAGTAAAGAGTCCGCGTCATTTAACGAGAGAGCATATTGTGTTTAAAGATGAGATGGGGAGAGTAGTTCCTCTTTCGGAATTGTTTCCTACTAGTAAATAGAAGATAAGCTATGTTTAATAGATTAAAAGTCATACATTCGTATGGCTTTTTTCTTTTGAAATTTGTCTGATAAGTGAATGAAAATAAGGTGTGAAAAAATGGCATTTTATTTTTTGAATATTTTTACTTTAATTTATTTTAAAACCGGGGTAATCCACTGGGATAAAGGCGTTTATAAAGGTTTTCACATGTAGTGAAAAGGGCTTGTTCACTTGAAAGGACAAAAAATGTTTGTTAAGGTAGGGAACCATAAGCGAAAACAAGAAAATAGAAAAAGTCATTTTTCGAAATTTTGAATGGCTTATGTAACTAAGGGAGAGATTTGGTGAAGATCGAGATTATGGTTTCGCTTGCTATTTATATGGCAGGTATGTTGTATATCGGTTATTGGTCTTATAAGAAGACATCCGATTTATCAGATTATATGTTAGGCGGAAGGGGACTCGGTCCAGCAGTTACAGCTTTATCAGCTGGTGCTTCTGACATGAGTGGTTGGATGCTAATGGGATTACCTGGTGCGATGTATGCAACAGGATTATCAAGTGTATGGATTGCGATAGGTTTATTAATAGGTGCTTATGCAAACTATTTAATTCTTGCCCCGCGTTTGCGAACGTATACAGAAGTGGCAAATGATTCAATTACGATTCCAGATTTTTTAGAAAATCGGTTTAAAGATCGTACGAAAATACTTCGTTTTGTCTCCGCTATCGTCATTTTAGTATTTTTCACATTTTATGCGTCAGCTGGTTTAGTTTCAGGTGGACGTTTGTTTGAGAATTCTTTTAATCTTGATTATAAAATTGGTTTATTTGTAACTGTCGGTGTCGTTGTTGCTTATACATTATTCGGTGGCTTTTTAGCAGTAAGTTGGACCGACTTTGTGCAAGGTTGTATTATGTTTATTGCTCTTGTGTTAGTGCCGATTGTAGCTTTTACAGATGTCGGTGGTGTAACAGAAACATTCAATACGATTAAGCAAGTTGATGCATCGCATTTAGATATGTTTAAAGGTACTACAATTCTTGGTATTATTTCATTTTTAGCATGGGGTCTTGGGTATTTTGGTCAACCGCATATTATTGTTCGCTTTATGGCAATTACCTCTGTTAAAGATTTAAAAACTTCTCGTAGAATCGGTATCGGTTGGATGACGATTTCAATTATAGGTGCAATGCTTACTGGTCTAATTGGTATTGCTTATTACGCTAAAAATAATGAGAAATTACAAGACCCAGAAATGGTCTTTGTAACATTCTCAAACATTTTATTCCATCCGTATATTACTGGATTTTTACTGTCAGCTATTTTGGCTTCGATTATGAGTAGTATTTCCTCGCAATTACTCGTTATTTCAAGTGCTGTAACGGAAGATTTCTATAAAACATTTTTCCGTCGTAACGCAAGTGATAAAGAACTTGTATTTATCGGTAGACTGTCAGTATTAGTAGTAGCTATGATCGCAGTTGTTTTAGCGTATCATCCAAGTGATACAATTTTAACACTTGTCGGTTATGCTTGGGCAGGATTTGGTTCAGCATTCGGACCCGCCATTTTATTAAGTTTATATTGGAAGAGAACGAACAAATGGGGCGTTCTTGCTGGTATGATTGTAGGTGCAGTAGTTGTTATTACTTGGGTACAAATTCCAAGTTTAAAAGCGACTATGTATGAAATGGTACCTGGATTCTTCTGTAGTTTATTAGCTGTTATAGTTCTAAGTTTATTGACGAAAGAACCAGTGAAAGCAATTCATCGTGAATTTAATGAGATGGAAGCAGTGTTGGAAGAGGAAACGAAATAATTAGCGAAGAGAGTAAATGCTAACTAGCATTTACTCTCTTTTGATTTAAAATGAAAATAAGTGATTATTGACAACTAAAAGTAAGTAACTTATAATAATTCTTGAGTTCAAGATAATTTATTTCTGAATAAAGATTTCAGATGGAGTAAATATTTTTTGGAAATTATCTCGAATTCGAGATTAATTCAGTGATATAGAAAATAATGCGTAATTTCACAACTTATATCTCGAATTGAAGATAAAATCATAACGATGGATTTTACTTTGCAGTATGGACAAAATGAATAATGAATTTTAATGTATAAAAGTTTTTAAAATGAAATAAAAAGGGGCGGAGAAAATGGAAAAGAAAACAATGGGAATTCATCACATTACAGCAATCGTAGGACACCCACAAGAAAATGTAGATTTTTATGCTTGTGTGTTAGGTTTACGTTTAGTGAAACAAACAGTGAATTTTGATGATCCAGGCACGTACCATCTTTATTTTGGTAATGAAGGAGGAAAGCCTGGAACAATTATTACGTTTTTCCCATGGGCAGGTGCTCGTGAAGGAATTATTGGTGACGGTCAAGTAGGCATTACGTCTTATGTTGTACCAAAGGGCGCAATGGAGTTTTGGGAAAATAGATTAGAAAAATTCGATATTTCGTATACAAAAATGACTCGATTTGAAGAGCAGTATTTAGAATTTGATGATCCACATGGTTTGCATATAGAATTAGTAGAAAGAGAAGAAGGCGAATTAAATAATTGGACTTTTGGAGAAGTTACGCCAGAAGTAGCAATTAAAGGATTTGGCGGTGCTGTTCTTTTATCTGCACAACCTCAAAAAACAGCTGAATTGTTAGAGCATGTTATGGGTCTTGAGAAACTTGGAGAAGAAGGTGAATTCGTTCGATTCCGTTCTTCTGCTGATATTGGGAATATTATCGACTTGAGGCTATCGACAATCGGGCGTGGCCAAATGGGTGTTGGTACAGTCCACCATATTGCTTGGAGAGCGACTAACGATGATGATCAACTCGACTGGAAAGAGCATGTGTCTCGTTTTGGATACCACGTAACTCCTGTACAAGATCGAAATTATTTTAACGCAATTTATTTTAGAGAACATGGGGAAATTTTATTTGAAATTGCAACAGACCCTCCTGGTTTCGCTCATGACGAATCGTTAGAGACGATGGGTGAGGAATTAAAGTTACCAGAGCAATATGAACCACATAGAAAACAAATTGAACAAACACTTTTACCATTTGAAGTGAGAAATTTAGATTAAAGTGATTGAAAGGGGAAAAGGATTATGATGAAACATGTTTTTCAAAAAGGAAAAGATACGTCAAAACCAGTGTTGTTATTACTTCATGGTACAGGAGGTAATGAATTAGATTTATTACCACTTGCAGAAATAATTGATCCAGAAGCATCTGTATTAAGTGTTAGGGGAAATGTATTAGAACAAGGCATGCCACGTTTCTTCCGCCGATTAGCAGAAGGTATTTTTGATGAAGAGGATTTGATTTTCCGTACGAAGGAATTAAATGAGTTTTTAGATGAAGCTGCAAAAACATATGAATTTGATAGAAATAATATTGTAGCTATCGGTTATTCAAATGGAGCAAACATTGCTGCAAGCTTATTATTCCATTACGAAAATGCATTAAAAGGTGCTGTCCTTCATCACCCAATGGTACCTAGAAGAGGAACACAATTGCCTAATTTAGCAGGGAAATCCGTATTTATCGCTGCTGGGACAAATGACCCGATTTGTTCCTCAGCGGAGTCAGAGGAATTGAAGGTACTATTAGAGAATGTAAATGCTACTGTTACAATGCATTGGGAAAATAGAGGACATCAATTAACGATGGGTGAAGTAGAAAAAGCAAAAGAATGGTATGTCAATACAGTATTATAAAAGTAAAAAAAGAAGCATCTGCTAACAATTAGCAAATGCTTCTTTTTTTACGACTGAATTGCAAGATGAGATGAAGAAAGCGGAAGTTGAATATCAACGATCGTACCTTTATCTAACTCGCTTGAAATGTGTAATTTACCATGATGTTCTTCAATTATTTTGTAACACATCATTAATCCTAGTCCTGTTCCCTTTTCTTTTAAACTATAAAATGGTTCGCCTAAACGAGAGATACGATCTTCTGGGATACCGCAACCTTCATCGATAATACGTATTAAGATGAAAGTATCCTCTAATGGTTTTGTTTGGATGAAAATATTTCCGCCATTTGGCATTGCTTCTATCGCATTTTTTAATATGTTTATAAAAACTTGTTTTAATTGGTTACCGTCACATTGAATATCATGTGCGTAATCAAAATGATCCATAATGATATGAACGCTATGCATAATAGCAGTTGGTAAAATAAATGTGACTACCTCTTCAATTAAAGCTTGTATGTTACAAGTTTTGATTGATAATACTTGTGGTTTAGACATCGCCATAAATTGACTTGTGATAGATTCCATTTGTGAAATCTCACTTAACATAACATCGATATACCATTTTTGCTCTTCATTTATTTCAGGGAGTAGCAATGTTAGAAAACCTTTTAGAGAAGTGAGTGGATTTCGAATTTCATGGGCGATTCCAGCTGTCAGTTGTCCGACTACTGCGAGTTTTTCTGATTTTCGTAATAACTTTTCCGTTTCTTTTAGCTCGGTAACGTCTCTTCCCATTACGATAAGACCTTTTCGCGAGCCGTCAGGATGATAAAGTGGAACTTTCGATATACTTAAGATTAGGTCAAAATCATCTCTATGAATAATAAATTCCTCGCCATGAAGAATTTGTCTTTGTTGCCATGCTAGTTCGTCGACTTCTTCACAATGTAAAAAAGCCTCTCGGTACGCTTCGTTATATTGAATGAGTTCACTATCTTTTTTCCCATGGTAAGGTACATGATGGAAATTGAAACAAGAAAGTGCGTAGTCATTTGCCTCAAGCCAGCGCCCCTCATGATCCTTAAATATAACAAACGCAGGCATCGAGTTCACTAATGTACGTAACCTCTTCTCACTTTCTTTTAGCATATTCTCAATTCTTTCTGATTTTTCAAGAGGCTTCATAATAGTATATACGCCAGTTAGACGATTTTGGACAAAAATAGGAACTAGTTTTGTCACGACGTCTAATAAGAATCCATTTTTATGATAAATAGATAAAATATACTCTTGTTGATTATCCGCTTCAGTATTCTTTATATTTTGTAATACTTGCTCAGAAATATGAGCTTCTAAAATAGAGGTAATATTTTTCTGTTCTAATTCTAAAGAATTGTAACCTAATATTCTTTCGGCAGAAGGATTTATATGTAGAATAACTCCCTCTAAATTTAATGAAATAATACTATCAGGATTGTGTTCGAACAGAGATGCGTACATTTCTGTTAATGAACGATCTTGTATATGGTTTCGCAAACGTCTAGAAATGTTCGGATGACGTTTTCTTTGAGTTGATGAATATTTTTTACGACTCATAATAGTTCCTCCGTACAAATAGCATCTAAAAAGATTTGTCTATCCATAACTATAATATAGATGTAATGTGTATTTCTATAAAAAATGGAAGTTATATAATAAATTTTGTTTTCTTTATTTTGGAAAAGTGAGTGTAAGGTCGTAATAAGGGGAGCTTATATTGTTTTATAAATCTTTTGTAAGTTACAGGAGTAGGTTTTCTTTATAACATTAGGGTAGAAGAGGGGGAGAGAAAATGAGAAATTATATTCAAGGTATCGATCATGTGCAAGTAGCTGCGCCTGTAGGGTGTGAAGAAGAAGCACGAGAGTTTTACGGTAATAAAATTGGTATGGAGGAAATACCGAAGCCAGAGGAATTAAAGAAGCGTGGTGGGTGCTGGTTTAAGTGTGGAAATCAAGAGATTCATATCGGAGTTGAGAAAAACTTCAATCCAGCTAAAAAGGCGCATCCAGCTTTTTATGTTTTAAAAATTGATGAATTTAAACAAGAGTTAATAAAGCAAGGTATTGAAGTAATAGATGATCATGCACGGCCAGATGTAATTAGATTTTATGTGTCAGATCCGTTCGGAAATCGAATTGAATTTATGGAAAATAAAAACTAGGTGGAAATCCACCTAGTTTTTTAACCTTTTCGAAACAATCCTAATACTTCAACCGTTTCGGTAATGTTAACGAATGCATGAGGGTCAATTTCGGAAATTGTTAATTTCATACTTGCTAATTCTTCACGAGAAACGACGGTCATAAGTACACGTTTTTTTTCGCTGGAATAAGCACCTTCGCCATCAAGTAATGTAATTCCACGTACAACAGTTGAAAGAAGTTGTTTTTTCATTTTTTCTGCTTCATTTGTTACAATCATAAGTGTAACCTTTCGATGTTTCGTATGAATAGCATCGATGACTTTACCAGTTACATAAATGGAAAGTAAGCTTGTAAGAGCAACATCCCAAGTGAAGAAGAATCCTGCAATTATTACAACAACTGCATTTAAAACAATAAGGAATCCGCCAAGTTTAATGTCTCTTTTGCGAGATAACAACATACCGATAATATCAAATCCACCAGTTGAGCCATTACAGTTAAAAACAAGACCGATACCAGCTCCGGCAATGACACCACCAAAGATAGATGATAAAAGTGGGTCTGTTGCTACGACTTTCACTGGAACATAGTATAATGCAACAGATAATACAATAACAGAGATAACAGTGTTAAAAATTACTTTTTTTCCAAGACCTATGTATCCTAAAATAAGGATAGGTAAGTTTAATACAAAGTTAATAATACCCGTGTTTACAGGAGTTACAATCCCTAAAATAATAGCAATTCCGCCAATTCCACTACTTAATATTTTGTGGGGGATAAGGAAAAGATTAAATGCAATCGCAATAATAATAGAACCGATAATAACACCAAGAAATCTGACCATCTCTTTCCCGTCCTTCACTAAAAAATTCATATTATTTCAAGATTATATATGATATTGAAAGTTTTGGGTAAAAACAGTTTATTTCGGAAAATTAGATTAATCAAAAGAATTCGAGTATTTTATCATTTGAAAGGGGATACAGATATGAGGATAAAAACGTATCAACAGAAAAGCCCGTTGAAGCAAGAATGTGAGGATTCTTATTTTTGTAATGAAGAAAAAAAGATGTATGGTGTATGTGATGGTGCAACACCGCTCGTCCCGTTTCGTGATGAAAAGGGACATAATGGAGCATACATCGCTTCACATTTATTTGCAAGTTATTTTACTTCATTACGAGAAACTCATAGTTTACAAGTTGCCGTTGCAAAAGCAAATGAAGCATTGCAAAGCAAAATGTTAGAATATGAAGTAGACACGAGAAAGAAAGAGCATTTGTGGTGTACATGTATTGCGGCAGTTCAAATAAATGGTGAGAAAATTGAATACGCACAGTTAGGAGACTGTATGATTGTTGCAATACTTCAAAATGGAACGATGCAAGTATTAACGCAAGACACGGTTGAAGGAATTAGTAAACGAGCAAAAAAGAAGAGAGAAGAAGATCGTAAAAAAGGGTTATCTGTACCAGAAGAACATGTTTTTCAAGATGTGCAAGAACAGTTAAAATACAATCGTTATCTTGCAAATATGCAGGGCGGATATTCCGTTGCAAATGGAATGAAAGAAGCGATACATTATTTACAACATGGTGAACTACATATAGATGAAGTGAGCGGGATTTTTATTTGTTCAGACGGAGTATACCACCCAGATTGGCCACTTGAACAAACTGTTGCATATATAAGAAAGAATAGTATAAGTGAATATGTAGCAATTATTGAACAGCTAGAAGGGGAAAAGAGAATAAGACCAGATGATAAAACAATTATGATCATTGATTTGTAAGGGGAGGATGTTCGAATGGAAATTAAATGTATTAATTTAACATTTCAAGATGAATTAGTTCCTTTAGAGAAAGTTAATAAACTGATTATCCACCATACATCCGAAGATGGATGGGATGTGTATAAAACACATGAATTTCATCAAAAAGTAAGAGGGTGGAGCGGGATCGGTTACAATTATTTTATTGAAGAAGATGGAACTGTAGTTGAAGGGCGAGGTTTACATATTGGAGCACATGCGAAAGAAAATAATAGAGATACAATTGGAATATGTATGACGGGTAATTTTGATAAATATGATCCAACTTCTGCACAAATGAATGCATTGTATTCTTTATGTAAAATGTTTATGAAGCAGTTTGCTATAAAGAAAGAAAATATACTCGGTCATAGGGAGCTAGAAGGCGTTACAAAAAGTTGTCCTGGAAAGCGTTTTTCTATGGTAGAGTTAAGAAACGGACTAACTTAAATATAGAGGAGTAACAAATGATGATGAATATAAAAATACCAAATGATAAAAAAGAAGAGCTTGTGGCACAAATTCAGCAATTTTTCGTTGAAGAAGATTTAGATGAAATTGGACGTTTCCAAGCAGAGCGATTAATAGAAGAAATGATTAAATTAGTAGGACCATTTGCATACAATCAAGCAATTGGAGATGCTAGAAAGCTTGTAACAGAGAAACTATCTAATATTGAAGAAGATTTGTATGTGTTAGAGAAGAGTGAAGGGAAATAAAAAAGAGCCGATGGGCTCTTTTTTATTTTTCTTTCTTGTGTTCTTGATATTCATGGACTTTTTCTTTTACATTACCAACTGTATCTTTAGCAGTGCCTTTTACTTTATCCCATTTTCCTTCAGCTTGTAATTTTTTATTGTCAGTTACTTTCCCAACAACTTCCTTTACTTCGCCTTTTACTTTATCAATGGCACCTTCTAATTTTTCTTTTAAACCATGATCATGTTTAGTCATACATTTCTCCTCCTTGTAGTTTGATTAGAATTCTCTTTTCATATTGCAAGTTGAATGATGTATCTAGTAATAGCGTAACAAATTTAGTTTGAATATTCAAATGATTAATAGGGTAGAAAAGGAATTGTCATAGAATGTATAAGATTGTAATGGAAGGAGAAAGAATGTAAATTACATGTCTTTTGCAGTCCATATGGATTTTGTATAAGCAATTTTCATATGGGCACGTTCCATATTATTTTGACTGCTGCTACCAAACCTTGCTTGCCCAACTATTAAATGACAATTGGATTCAATAGCTGTCTCAATTCTTTTTTGAATTAATGCAGTATGACAGCCTTTAAGCTGAAATTCTGGCAAAGTAGCAGAAGCAGCTAATGAAGCAACACCATTATTTATAAAGAGAACTCCTATACTAGCAGGAGTGTTTTGAATTTCAGCTATGAAAAAATGCCATCCTGGTTTATTATAAAGAATTTCGTTATTTTGGCGCACGCCATCTTTTGTAAAGGATGGCATGTTAAAACCACGTACATATATGTCAGCAAAAATATCAAACTCATTTTCTTTTAGTTTGCGTACTGAAATGTTAGAAGGAAGAAGAGATGGATCTTCTTTTGGTTTACTATATAAAGCGGTATGGAAGCTAGATTGGTAAAATCCTTTTTCAGATAAGTATTGAAATAATTCAGCTGTACCTTGTGCTGGTGTAATTTCAAAACGGCAAGGAATTTGTAGTGATTGATAATAAGAGATAATCGCATCTATCTCATCTGTATTTATAAAGGTAACGCCTTTGACTGTGTTAAAAGCAGGACCAGCAATTACTTTTGATGAAAAGGCAGTGGCACTCTCGAACTTTTTTATTTGTACTTGCATTGGATTTCCGTCCATTGCTTGTAGTAGTGCTAATCTAGAAGAAAGCATATGTATTTCTGCGTTTTCAATTTCTTGTGCGGTATTGATTGTCATAATTGTACTCATGAGATTCCCCCGTCAATAAATATATTTCATAGTACATATACGATGTTTGTTTGGAGATTCCTGTTGAAATGTAAGAGAATAAGAGGTTTTTTGGAAGGGAAATGGAAGTGAACTGTCGAAGGGAGTAGAAACAGATTAAAGGTGGTGCTCTCATGAAACAGAAAGACGTGCAGACATGCTCTAATTGTGGTTCTCAAAATATAGGAGAAGGTGAGTTTGTCGGTTATGCACAAATACGGAAAAAGGAGACGATGTTCACATCTTCACCAGTAGATGCTTATATTTGTACAGATTGCGGGAATATCCTTTTATTAAAAGTGCGACATTACGAAAAGTTTAAGCAGAAGCCGTTATGATTCTTGAGCAGTGGTTTTATTAGGGAAGTTAATAAGAGTAATATTTTACATATATATGAGTATGCCTCAGATAAAGAGATGAAAACATATACTGTACATAGTTCGTTATATGACACATAAAAATATATAGAAGAAATTGTGAGAGAATAGGAGGAAGGAGAAACAGCCCCTCTTGGAATATTTCATATTAAAAACTCCTTTAAATAAATAAGGGAGTTTTTAGTTTTTTATAACAACAATTACCTTTAATTGTTATAATTGGTTATTAGGAGAGGGTGGTTTAGTAACGCCATAATCTTAGAAGAAAAATAGCTAAATCGTATACAAAACCGCTAAATAACACAATCGCAACCGTAAGTTGACAAAGTGCAACCGCAGAAAGATAGAGATAAGGGCAATGTTTATATACAATTTAGTTAAGAAAACAAAGGGGGGCACACATATGGGATTTGGTGAAAAGCTTTTTAAATTAAGAAAGGAAAAGGGCCTTTCTCAAGAAGCGTTAGCTGAGAAATTAAACACGACAAGGCAAGCGGTTAGTAAATGGGAAAATGGTCAAGGTTTTCCTGAAACTGAAAAGTTAATAATGATTGGAAATGTATTTGAAGTATCACTCGACTATTTATTAAAAGAAACAGCTGGGCAAAGTAATGAAAATGTGGATGGCTATTACGTAAGTAAGGAAATGGCAGAAGGGTATATAGTGTATGGACAAAAAATTTCTAAATATATCGCGTTAGGATTTAGCTTGCTCATTTTATCGACAATACCGTATTTACTATTTAAGGAAAGTGCAACAATGTCGACATTTCTTGTTATTATCATTGCTGTCCTTGGAATTGGAGCGATGATGGTACCTGTAACGATAGAAGAGAGTCGATACAATGTATTGACAAAGCAAGAACTATTATTTGATCAAAACTTTCTAAAAGAATTGACAAAAAGATATGCGACTATTAAGAAGAAGTATGCGGCAGTGATGATTGTTGGATTTTGTTTTATAGCAGCAGGCGCAATCCCGTTTTTGTTTGAGAAAAAGCATATCACTTCAGGAGAATTAGTGCAGTATTATCCGTACTGTGTTGTACTTATTGCGATTGGAGTCTATCTTTTTGTTCGTGTTGTAGGAGTGTGGGAGATGTATCGAATTTTAGTAGAAAATAAAGAATATAGCAATCGTATTATTTTTAAATTAAAAAAGAAAGTGAGAGATAAAGTGGATAATTTTTAATAGGAGAAAATCAATTTTATTAAAAGTTAAGATGGGAGTAAAATGATGTCAAACATTCTAGAAATTAAAAATTTAAGTAAATCATTTGGAAGCAAAGTTGTTTTAAAAGATGTTACATTCAATGTGCCATCAGGGGCAATTGTTGGATTCATTGGTGACAATGGGGCAGGTAAATCAACAACATTTAAAACAGTACTAGAATTAATTTTTAAAGATAGCGGTACAGTAAAAATATTTGGTGAAGAAAATATAAATAAAGATGCCAAGAATAAGGGGAAGATTGGAGTCGTATTTGATGCTATGAATCTACCGGCTCATCTTACAATAAAACAACTAAATAAGGTTTTTGAAAAGATGTTTGAATCTTGGGATAGAGAAAATTTTTACCGATTAGTTCATTCTTTCTCTTTACCTACTAATGAAAAAGTAGGTAGATTTTCCCGTGGAATGTCGATGAAACTATCTATAGTTGTTGCATTGTCGCATAATGCAAAATTATTAATTCTAGATGAAGCTACAGGAGGTCTTGATCCTTCATCTAGGGAGGAGGTGTTAGAGGAATTAAAAAGTTTTGTGAGTAAAAGTAATGGTGGTATATTACTTTCTTCTCATATTATGAGTGATGTAGAAAAAATCGCTAGCCACCTTATCGTTATAAAAGATGGAGAAATTTTATTGAATGAAGAAAAGGATAAGGTTTTGGACAATTATGCCATTGTAGATGTTAATGAGGAACAACTAACTTTAATCAACAAAGATATAGTTGTGGTGAAAAGGAATAATGGTTCTTATTTCAATGTACTTGTATCAGATGTGCATAAATTACCAAGTGGGATTGCTCATAGAACCATTTCGATAGAAGAAATAAGTGTTTTATTAACGAGGAGTGAAAAATAAATGAAAGGTTTATTATTGACAAACTATTATCTAGTGTATCGAACTTTCTTTATGTTCATGGGAATAGCGATATTAGGAGCGGGATTTGTTTTTTATTTTGGTAATGCTTCAATGTACCGTTTAATTGCTACGTTCATTATCTTATTTGCTGCGATTCCTGCACTTGAGGTTATTAAATATGAGAGTAAGTCGGGGTATGAAAAATATGTACTTACTTTACCGGTTACTAGAAATAATATTGTACAAAGTCACTATCTTTTCTATTTTTTAGTTGTAATTATTGGTACTTTATTATCGTATGGCATATTTTATGTACATGGTTTAGTTTCAGATACACCAATTGATGATGGTATATTTAAGAGTGTTTCTTTAGGGACGTTCATCATTCTTAATGCCGGAGCAATAGCTTATCCGCTTCTCTATGTTTTTGGAGCAGAAAAATCTGATGCTATTACAATTGGAGGCGCATGTGGGGGACTTGTTACTTATTTTGGATTACAAAGTGTAATTGGATATCTAATAGAACAATTTCCAATATCAAATTTAAATTCATCTGTATACGTTTCAATTCTATATACAATATTTGGCGTTATCATATATATCTTCTCTTATTTCATTTCGGTATTTATATATCGTAAGAAGGAATTTTAATATATTTTCTCTTAGTATTTTCTGAATTATTTCCAAAGAAATAATTCAGAAAATACAGAAAAATGTCGTAATCATTTGTAGAAGTCTGTTATAATAAACAAAAAATGAAAACGTTTTAAAGGGGGATGTAACCAATATGATGATGAATGTACCGCTAACAATTAGTTCTATGATGGAAAGAGCAGAGAAACTGTTTTCGAAGAAAGAAATTGTTTCACGGACACATGATACAGTTACGACGTTAACGTATAAGCAGTTAGGTGAAAGGACGAGAAGACTTTCAAGTGCGCTAAAAAAATTAGGAATTAAAGAAGGCGAGCGTATAGGAACGTTAGCGTGGAATCATCATCGACATGTGGAAGCGTATTTTGCTATTCCTGGTATTGCTTCCGTGTTACACACAATTAATATTCGTTTATCTCCTCAACATATTTCATATATTATTCAGCACGCAGAAGATCGAATTCTACTTATAGATGAAGATCTCGTACCACTTGTTGAAAATATTCAATCACAATTATCAACTGTACAAGCCTACATTATTATGACTGATAAAGATGAACTTCCCAATACTACGCTAGAACCTGTATATCATTATGAAAAGCTATTAGAAGAAGGCGATCCAACTTTCCAATTTGTAAAAGATATTGATGAAAATACACCTGCTGGTATGTGTTATACGTCAGCGACTACAGGAAACCCAAAAGGTGTTGTATATACGCATCGTAGTACGGTGTTGCACTGTATGGCACTCGGGTTAGCGGATACGACAGCTTTATCGGAAAGTGATGTAGCAATGGCGATTGTGCCAATGTTTCATGTGAACGCTTGGGGACTTCCTTTTGCTGCTACTTGGTTTGGGGCAAAACAAGTTCTTCCGGGGCCGATGTTTACTCCGAAAATTTTATTAGAAATGATTCAATCTGAAAAAGTAACGATAGCTGCGGGTGTGCCGACAATTTGGCTCGGTGTTTTACAAGAGTTAGAAAATAATAGTTATGATTTATCTAGTATGAGTCGAATAGTATGTGGAGGTGCAGCTGCACCGAAAAGTATTATTAAAGCATTTGAACAAAAATATAATGTTCCTTTCGTGCATGCATACGGTATGACTGAAACAAGTCCAGTAGTAACATTGGCACGCTTAAAAAGTTATGAAACAGAATTATCGTATGAAGAGCAATTAGAAATCCGATCAAAACAAGGATATCTTGTCCCTGGTGTAGAGATGAAAGTAGTCGGTACAAATGGTGAAGTGAAGTGGGATGGTACGGAGATGGGAGAATTATGTTTACGAGCGCCATGGATCGCTGAAAGCTATTATAACGATGAGCGTACGGTCGAAGGTTTTCGTGATGGTTGGTTATATACAGGAGATGTTGTCACAGTCGATGAGGAAGGCTGCGTAAAGATTGTTGACCGTACGAAAGATGTTATTAAAAGCGGAGGCGAGTGGATTTCCTCTGTTGACCTTGAAAATGCTTTAATGGCACATGATGCTATATTTGAAGCGGCCGTTGTTGCAGTTCCACACCCGCAATGGCAAGAGCGTCCGGTTGCCTGCGTTGTACAAAAGGCAAATAGCACTGTTACAAAAGAAGAACTATATGAATTTTTAAAACCACAGTTTGCGAAGTGGTGGTTACCAGACGATATTGTATTTATGCAGGAAATTCCGAAAACATCTGTTGGGAAGTTTTTAAAACAGGCGCTTCGGAAAGAACTTGAGCATTTGCATAAAGAGAAATAATTGAAAAAATATTTGTAAACCTATATTTGAAATAAGTTGACAAAGACTAAATAGAAAGATAATATAACTCCTATAATATGTTACCTAAAAATCATTTTAAGTTTACAAATAGGAGAAGCAAATATGAATACAAAAAACTTAGTTTTCGTCGCTTTATTTAGTTCTATTATGGGAGTGTTAGGATTAATACCCCCAATTGCTCTTGCTATTACACCAGTTCCGATTACATTACAATCACTCGGTGTTATGCTTGCTGGTGGATTGTTAGGATCACGTCTTGGTGCGTTAAGTCAGCTTATTTTCTTACTTATAGTTGGAGTTGGAGCACCATTACTTGCTGGTGGACGCGGTGGTCCAGGCGTATTTGTTGGGCCAAGTGCAGGATATTTACTTGGTTATATCGTTGGAGCGTTTGTCATTGGTTATTTAATTGAGCGTTTACGTGAAGTTTCTATAATAAAGGTATTATGTATTAATATAATTGGTGGTATTTTCGTAGTTTATGTATTTGGTATTATTGTACAAGCTTTCTTTATGGATGTTTCTATATGGCAGACGATGAAAGTAAGTGCCGTATTTTTACCAGGTGATTGCATAAAAGCGATTATATCAGCAATTCTTGTAACAAAATTACATCGTTCATTGAAACATATTATTACGCCTGCTCTCAAGAGTGGGAAATATACAAATGCGGGATAAGAAAGAGAAGAAACACGTTCATTGCGTGTTTCTTTTTATTATTTTGTAAAGAAAGGACGTCTCAAATGGGGATTACAAAAAAATATAAAAAGTATGCCTCTTTACAAACAAATAAAATAGCAATAAAGGAAAATGATCGAGTATTAACATTTAAAGAATGGTTTGAGTCAGTATGTAAAGTAGCAAACTGGTTGAATGAAAAAGAATCGCAGAATAAAACGATAGCAATTGTATTAGAAAATAGTATGGAGTTTTTACAACTATTTGCTGGTGCTGCTATGGCCGGATGGGTTTGTGTGCCGTTAGATATAAAGTGGAAACAGGATGAGCTCAAAGAAAGAATTGCGATCAGTAATCCGGCTATGATTGTGACAGAGCGATATAAGGTAAAGGATTTACCGGATAAAGAAGGAAGAGTAATTGAAATTGATGAGTGGAAAAGAATGATAGAGAACTCTCTGCCTGCATATGCCCCTGTAAAAGATGTACAACATGCTCCGTTTTATATGGGATTTACATCAGGATCGACTGGAAAGGCAAAAGCATTTTTACGTGCACAACAATCGTGGGTTCATAGTTTTGATTGCAATATACATGACTTTCATATGAAAAAAGAAGATTCTATTTTCATAGCTGGGACGCTCGTTCATTCTCTTTTTTTATACGGCGCAATAAGTGCATTATATGTAGGGCAAACGGTGCATATTATGAGAAAGTTTATTCCAGATCAAGTACTGGAAAAGTTAGAAACAGAAAATATTTCGGTCATGTATACAGTTCCGACAATGCTAGAATCTTTATATAAAGAAAAGAGAGTAATAGAAAATGGGATGAAAATTATTTCGTCAGGAGCGAAATGGGAAGCTGAAGCGAAAGAAAAAATAAAGAGTATATTTCCTTATGCGCAAAAATATGAATTTTACGGTGCATCGGAACTAAGTTTTGTAACAGCACTTGTTGATGAAGAGAGCGATAGAAGGCCAAATTCAGTAGGAAAACCTTGTCACAATGTTCAAGTTCGAATACGTAACGAAGCAGGAGAAGGAGTACAGAAAGGCGAGATAGGAACTGTTTATGTGAAAAGTGATCAGTTTTTTATGGGCTACATATTGGATAAGGTTTTAGTTCCAGAGTTGACTACGGATGGCTGGATGACAGTGCGAGATGTAGGTTATGAAGATGAAGAAGGCTTTATATACATAGTGGGTAGAGAGAAGAACATGATTTTATTTGGAGGAATTAATATTTTTCCAGAAGAAATAGAAAGTGTATTACATGAACACCCAGCTGTTGATGAAATAGTTGTAATTGGTGTGAAAGATAGTTACTGGGGTGAAAAACCTGTCGCCATCGTAAAAGGAAGTGCTACGAGGCAACAATTAAAAAGTTTTTGCTTACAACGATTATCCTCGTTTAAAATACCGAAAGAATGGCATTTTGTAGATGAAATACCGTATACAGATAGCGGGAAAATCGCTCGTATTGCAGCAAAAAATATGATTAAACACCGGGAGAAGATATATGAATAGAGCGGTTATTGTAGAAGCAAAAAGGACACCTATTGGTAAGAAGAATGGGATGTTTAAAGATTATGAAGTTCAGCAATTAGTAACGCCGCTTCTTACGTTTTTAAGTAAAGGAATTGAGAGAGAAATAGACGATGTTATATTAGGGAATGTTGTTGGGCCGGGAGGGAATGTTGCGAGATTATCTGCTTTAGAAGCAGGACTTGGCTATCATATTCCTGGTGTAACGATTGACCGGCAATGTGGTGCCGGATTGGAAGCGATTCGCACCGCGTGTCATTTCATTCAAGGCGGGGCAGGTAATTGTTATATTGCAGGAGGAGTAGAGAGTACAAGTACATCACCTTTTCAAAATAGAGCGCGATTTTCACCAGAAACAATTGGAGATCCTAATATGGGAGTAGCGGCTGAATATGTTGCAGAGCGTTATAATATAACGCGAGAAATGCAGGACGAGTATGCTTGTCTTAGTTATAAACGGACACTGCAAGCATTAGAAAATGGATATTTACAAGATGAAATATTTTCGTTTAATGGATCCTTAGACGAAGCTATAAAACGAGAAATGAAGTATGAAAGAATGATTAAAAGAACAAAGCCTGCATTTTTACAAAATGGTACAGTAACGGCAGGCAATTCGTGCGGTGTAAATGATGGGGCATGTGCCGTTCTTGTAATGGAAGAGGGGCAAGCCCGAAAATTAGGATACAAGCCTGTTCTTCGTTTCGTTCGTAGTGCTGTAGTTGGAGTGGATCCAAATCTTCCCGGGACGGGTCCGATATTTGCGGTGAACAAATTATTAAACGAAATGAATATGAAAGTAGAGGACATTGATTATTTTGAAATAAATGAAGCATTTGCTTCAAAGGTTGTTGCTTGTGCAAAGGAGTTACAAATTCCTTTCGAAAAATTAAATGTAAATGGTGGTGCAATTGCGCTCGGTCATCCGTACGGTGCATCTGGAGCTATGCTTGTGACACGTTTGTTTTATCAAGCGAAAAGAGAGCATATGAAGTATGGAATTGCGACGTTAGGAATTGGTGGTGGAATAGGGCTTGCGCTAATATTTGAGAAAGTAGAAGACTAGCAAGGAACTAGTTTTCTACTTTTTGAGGAACATAAGCATTACTACCAGGCTTTGCTTTGATTTCATTCCAAGCAGCGATAGCATCAGCTTTTGATTTTCCTTTATTATTTGGATCTTCGAAAAAATCGCGAGTGAAACGATTGTATTCAAACTGCGCGCTAATAGTTGTTTTGTATGTAGGATCTTTTTTTCGTTCGCTTTCTTCATACCAAAACGTTAGCGCGTCTTCATATGTTTTTCCGACATTCTCTTTAAAAAACTTTTGAAGAGCTACTGTAAAGCGGAAGTTTGTTCCGATTTTTTCTTTGAAAAAAGCACGAACTTCTTCGCTGCAGCGGTGATTGTTAGTAATAATTGTTTGAAGAGAAAGTTCTTTATAAGAGAGGGAAGCTTTACTCACCTTTTGACGAGAGCTGTTTTTTAATATTTTACCAGTATGTAAATAATGTGAGATACGCTCGGTTATTTCAATCTTAGAGCCACTAGCTGGCAAACCATGCTCACGACAAAATGTTTGGAGTTCTGCTTTTAACCAATAAAAGTTTTGGAAATCTTCAAGTGATATAGACTTTGTTAAAGGTGGACGCATAGATGTAACAACTTCTTTCTTCCATAATTTTCTTTAATTATAAAACATATGTTCTTTTTGTGGAAGGATTAATTTGTAAATATAACGGGAAGAGGAGATTACATATGGAAAGTGTAATGCAAGTTCGTGTTACGGGAATTTTAATTGAAGATGAAAGAGTATTGCTAGTAAAGCAAAAAGTTGCTAATCGTAATTGGTCTTTACCTGGGGGAAGGGTAGAGAATGGTGAAACGTTAGAAGAAGCGATGATTCGAGAAATGAGAGAAGAAACAGGATTAGAAGTTAAAATTAAGAAGCTACTCTATGTTTGTGATAAACCAGATGCTAGTCCATCTTTATTACATATTACGTTTCTGCTTGAAAGGATTGAAGGTGAAATTACGCTACCTTCTAATGAGTTTGATCATAATCCAATTCAAGATGTGCAAATGGTACCGATTAAAGATTTAAGTCAATATGGTTTTTCGGAAACTTTTATAACTCTTATAAGTGAAGGTTTTGCAAGTGCAGGGAGTTATCAAGGCTTGAAACAAAATATAGGCTTGTAAATATAGTTGAAGGATAGCAGTTAGCTATCCTTCATAAACATGTTTTATACTGCCGACTGTAAAGAAGAAACAAGCTGATTTAAAAACTTGTCCCCAGTCATAAGCGCTTTTCCGCCGCCGCGCGCACTCTTTTTATTTCCGCCACCTTTTCCCTCAATTGTAGGAAGTGCCTCTTTTAAAAGAGCATTCATATCGAGCGTGACTGTTTTTCCACAAGCGAGGATGCATTGTAGTTTGTCCTCATTTTCAATAACGAAATATGTAATGGCATGCTCTTGTTGTTCTGTAATAATGGCAGAAAGCTTTGCGATTTCTTGCATAGAACGATTTGTAAATACTTTAGAAATAAGTATGCCGGCATGTATTTCCGTAGGCTGTTGAAGTAGTTCATTTGCCTCTGCAAATAATAATTTTTCATTCATTGTTTGTATTGCTTTTTCATTTTCTTTTTGAGAAGTAAGAAGTTGTGCTACTTTTTCTGGAATATCACTCTCGCTACTGTTTAATTGTTTAGAAACATCCTTTATAATTTGTTGCTGATGCCCCATTAACTTTAGTGTGCGCCAGCCAGCGATAAACGTTAATCGTATGCCACCTTTATTGCGTTCCCAGCTAAGCACTTGTATAGGCCCTACTTCACCTGTACGTTTCGGATGCGTTCCGCCACAGCCGTTGTAGTCGTAATTTTCGATAATTACAACACGTATATTTTCTGATAAAGTCGGTTCTTTACGAAGGGGTAATGCTTTTGCTTCTTCTAAGTTCATCCACAGGGGGCGGATTGGATGGTTTTCAAATACAATTTTGTTTGCAATGTGTACTGCTTTTTCAACCGTTTCCGCATGAAGATTTTCTGTTTCTAAATCAATTGTTACCGTTTCTTTTCCGAGATGGAATCCAATCGTAGGTATGTTAAAATGGTCCCAAAAAGCAGCAGATAAAATGTGCTGAGCCGCATGTTGCTGCATATGATCAAAACGGCGCTCCCAATTGATTTTACCTTCTACTTCTTCTGTATGTAATTTTTCTACAATGAAGTGAAGAATTTCTCCATGTACCTCTTCTACATTGATTACATCGATATCATTTAATGTGCCAGTATCATGCGGTTGTCCGCCACCTGTCGGATAAAATGCGGTCTCGTTTAAAACGACGTATAAGTTACCGTCTTTATCATAATCTTGCTTTATAACTTTTGTAGTAAAGTCTTGCTTATAAGCGTCAGTGTAATATAATTTTTGCTCCAATTTTCTTTCCCCTTTCGCGTTCACTAGTTTCATTGTAAAGCAATTGAAATTAGTTTCCTAATATTTCAGAAGAAAGAAACTATTTTTAGAATTTTCTTGCTATAATAAGAAAAAGAAAATGCGGGGGTGGAATGAATATGTTATATGAAAACGGCGTAGATAAACTTCTTAGTTTAAGCAAAAATATTTCTGAATTGTATCGAGAATTAAATGAAATGACCCGGATTTTAACGGATTGTAATCGAGAAAGTGTAAAGTTTGATCGGTTATATGTAAAAGAGTTACTGTGGAAGAAAGAAGATGTAATAGAGAAATATGACCAGCTGCTTGTACAACTTTGTATAAATGAATGCTTTGATTTAAAAAGTGTCATTACAGGAGAATATAAGTATACATACGAAGAAGTAGAAAGCATAGTTTTACAATTTAATGAAACGTATAATGTCGCGATTTTAATTAAAGATGTTTGTAAGGAATTACAGTTTACATATGGAATTGATATGGACATAACGAGAACAGCTCGGGTACAAACATCTCAAGTATAAAAAGGGAAAAGAAAGCAGATCCTTTGCTTTCTTTTTTTTGTAGGAAAAGGGAGAGTAGGTTAGAGATGAAGGGGAAGTTACAACAGATTCATCCGCTTGGAATGACAATTATAATAGGTACTTTATTTGCGAGGTTCGCCACGTCAATGAGTATTCCTTTTTTAGCAATTTATTTAACGACTGTTAAAGGCGTATCGGCTGGAATGACGGGTGCTATTATCGGAACGAGTGCACTTGTTGGAGTGTTTGCTAGTTTTATCGGAGGGAATTTATCGGATCGATTCGGCCGAAACATGATTATAATATGGTCCATGATCGTTTGGGTGTTTGTATTTATAGGTTTTTCATTTGCAAATCATGTTTTAAGTTTCTTTTTATTAAATGCTTTAAATGGATTATGTCGATCTTTTTTTGAGCCGACGTCAAGAGCATTATTATCAGATTTAACGAAACCAGAGTATCGTTTACTCGTATATAATTTGCGTTACGGTGCAATAAATGTTGGAGTAGCGATTGGCCCACTTGTCGGGTTACAGATTGGAAGTGCAAAATCTACAATTCCTTTTTTAGTAGCAGCTGGAGTATACATTCTATATACAGCTATATTAGCGTTCCAATTTAAAAAGTATCCAATTGAAAAAAAGAAAGTAAATACAGAAAAGCCTGTCACAATGTTAAATGCAGTTCGTATATTGCGAAAGGATGTCGTATTTTTAGTTGCTTTAGTCGGTATTATTTTGAGTAATTGTGGCTTTTCACACTTAACGACAACAGTATCTCAATATTTTGCAAATGCACATATATTTCAGGATGGAGTGACATTGTTTTCGTATATATTAGCTTTAAATGCGATTGTTGTAGTCGTAATTCAATACCCTGTTATTCAAATATGTAAAAAGTATACACCGTTAACATCAATTATGGTGGGAACTTTATTTGTGAGCGGAGGATTGTTTGGATTTGGAATAGTAGAATCTACGCTAGGTGCTGCTGTCTGCACAATTATTTTTACAATTGGAGAAGTTTTAATGTTTTCCATGACAGATGTATTTATTGATGATATAGCTGTTTCACATTTAAAAGGAACATATTTTGGAGCAATGGGATTTTCAGGGATTGGAGCAGTAATTGGTCCATGGTTTGGGGGAGTGCTTCTCGATTACTACGGGTATCAAAATGGGTTTGTAGTATTTTCAGCACTAGCTATATTTTCAACTGTAGCATTTCCTGTACTTGTAGTTACAAAAGGTTTATTGAAAAAAAGATATGATAGAAATTGTAATTTAGAATTACATGCGAAATAAAATAAGCCCCAGCAGATGACTGGGGCTTATTTTTGTATTTATCCCGCATTTGCGGGCAGTAAAACTCCCATTGATTAAAGCTTTACTTTATTTTAATTCTCAATTTGAAAAAGAACTTTTTTTTCATGTTTATTAGCAACTTCATTTTTGGAAATATGAATGGCTAAATATCCATTCTCTAAGCAGGCTAGCATCTTCTTATAAATAATAGTAGCGGGTAAAGGAATGATCCGTTGCAAAGAACTATTATTATGAAGTATGCAAATATTTAGGCCTGTCTCCATCTTTTTAATAACTACATTTTGTTCGGATACATTTGGTACATCTGTTTCCAAAATGTACTCTTGTTCAGTTTCGCAAAGATCAATATGAATTTGATTTGGGAAACTAAAGTTACTACAAGAATCAGAACAAAATTGATCCATCCATTCTTCGAAACCATCAACATGAAAAAGACAATCCTTCTTTTTCTTGCCCATGTAAGACACCCTCCGTAAAATCTCAATTCATACTATGTTATGCATGAATGAAGTAGGGGTGAAGAATAAATGGAAAAATATAAACATTGTATGTGGCAAAGGTAGCTAGTGTGAGCCTTTTGTTTTACATATCATGATGTGCATGATTTTTTTGGCGTGAATGGTTACGGTTTTTTACTTTATGAGATCCGCTTAATGGTTCAGGTTGTCCCTTTTTTTCTTTCGCTTCACGATTGTTTTTTCCCATTGTATGTGACACCTCCTCTTTATCTTTAGAATGAGAGAAGTTTGCAAATTTATACGAGAATGTTTTTAGAAAAAAAGGTAAAGATAAATGGGACTAACTATTATGGAAAGGGGATTATATAATGCCATATCATAAAGATAAACAACAAGCTTTTCAAGCAGCGCAGCAAGGAGTTACACAAGCAGAACATGCATTTAACAACATTGTGAAAAATGATCCAAACTACGGTCATGATCTAAAAGAATTACGCCAAGAGGTTCAGGAAGCGTATGAACAGATTCAAAATGCGTTAGAAGTAGCTTCAGAAACACAACGTCCACAACTTGAGCAATACGAAAATAATCTCCAAAACATTATGCGAAATGTAGATCAATTAGAAAAGTAAATGAGGTTGTTGTGTATTCGACAACCTCCTACTTTAATGAACATTATGCTAAAACAGAAAATTTTTTTAGTGGTTTTTTCTTTATTATGCGCAGTACATATATTTCAAGTGGAAAAAGTGGAAGCGAAAATGTTGCTCAGAAAAGAGCTAGAACCAACTGGCTATGTAACATGGGAAGTACCTAATAATGAAAAGATTATTGCCATTACATTTGATGATGGACCAGATCCGACTTATACAACACAAATTTTACATTTATTACGTCAATATAAAGCAGAAGCGACTTTTTTTATGATTGGATTTCGAGTTCAGCGTAATCCATATTTAGTGAAACAAGTGTTAAAAGAGGGACATGAAATTGGAAATCATACGATGAACCATTTGTATGCGAGTAATTCATCAGATGAAAAATTAGAAAATGATATTTTAGATGGAAAGAAATTTTTTAAAAAATGGGTGAAAGAACCTTTACTATTCCGTCCGCCTGGCGGATATATTAACGATGCTGTATTTAAAACAGCGAAAGAAGCTGGTTATCAAACTGTTCTATGGTCGTGGCATCAAGATCCACGTGATTGGGCGAATCCAGGGGTTGAATCCATTGTAAATCATGTAGTGAAAAATGCTAAAAGTGGAGATATTGTATTATTACATGATGGAGGAAATGATCGTAGTCAAACAGTAGCAGCGCTAGCAAAAATTTTACCTGAGCTGAAAAAACAAGGATATCGATTTGTAACGGTTTCGGAATTACTACGTTATAAACATTAGAAAAAATCCCAAAAGGAAAATATGCCTTTTGGGATTTTTCGTTACTGGTTCTTTTTACGTTTTTTATTATTTTGTCGCTCTGCTGGAGTTAAAGGTTCGTTTGCAAATTCTTCATTGTAACCAGTTGCTTGTCCTTGTGCAGATGCTGCATTCATTCCTGAAATAGTATGATTTGCTTTTCTTTTACCCATTTTATTTCACCTCTATAATATTTTTTGTATGTTGAATGATGAGCAGTTCATAGTATGTATGAACTGTAAGTAAAGCACTAATAGAGCACTTTACTTTATGGTAATAGTATTCATAAGGAGCGTGAACACTATTCAAATTTAGAAACATAAAGAAAACTTATGATAATCTATAAGTTTCTTATTATTTACTTATTTAGAAAGTTGTAATAAGATATTATCGTAAGGTATTGAAAAGTTTGTCTACATTTTATATTCAGACAACTTAGCCACGTTTAACAGGGGGGAAACATAATGGTCAAACATAATCCATTTCAATCACGTGCAACTTTTGAAGTAGATGGAAAAACGTATCATTATTATGATTTGAAAGCGCTTGAAAATACAGGGGTTGGCAACGTATCTCAATTACCATATTCCGTGAAAGTTTTACTTGAATCAGTACTTCGTCAAGTAGACGGACGTGTAATTACAGAAGAACATGTTACAAATTTAGCGAAATGGGGAACGAAAGATGTGCAAGATATCGATGTTCCATTTAAACCATCTCGTGTAATTTTACAAGATTTCACTGGTGTTCCAGCTGTTGTAGATTTGGCTTCGCTTCGTAAAGCAATGGCAGATATGGGCGGGGATCCTGATAAAATTAATCCAGAAATTACTGTAGACCTTGTAATTGACCACTCTGTACAGGTTGATAGAGCGGGTACGGCAGACGCGCTTGCATTCAACATGGACTTAGAGTTTAAACGTAATGAAGAACGTTATAAATTTTTAAGCTGGGCACAAAAATCATTTGATAACTATCGCGCAGTGCCACCAGCTACAGGTATTGTACACCAAGTAAACCTTGAATATTTAGCACCAGTTGTTCATGCTGTGAAAAATGCTGAAGGTGACTTAGTTGCATACCCAGATTCATTAGTTGGAACAGACTCACATACAACAATGATTAACGGTATCGGCGTTCTTGGATGGGGCGTTGGTGGTATTGAAGCGGAAGCAGGAATGCTTGGACAGCCTTCATACTTCCCAGTACCTGAAGTAATCGGTGTGAAATTAACTGGTACACTTCCAAGTGGTACTACAGCAACTGACGTTGCATTAAAAGTAACACAAGTATTACGTCAAAAAGGTGTAGTTGGTAAATTCGTTGAGTTCTTCGGTAATGGACTAAAGAGCATGCCTTTAGCTGACCGTGCAACAATTTCAAACATGGCACCAGAATACGGTGCAACTTGTGGATTCTTCCCAATTGACGATATTTCATTAGAATACTTACGTTTAACAGGTAGAGATGAAGAGCAAATTCGCATTGTTGAAGAATACTGTAAAGCAAATGGTTTATTCTATACAGCAGACAGCAAAGATCCAATTTACACTGATCTTGTTGAAATTGATTTAAATACAATCGAATCTAACCTTTCTGGACCGAAACGCCCACAAGATTTAATTCCACTTTCAGATATGAAAGATGCGTTCCATAAAGCTGTTGTAGCACCAGTTGGAACACAAGGACTTGGATTTAATGAGCAAGAGTTCGATAAAGAAGTGAAGGTTACATTAGAAGATAAAGAAGTAACGATGAAAACAGGTGCAATTGCAATCGCTGCAATTACAAGCTGTACAAATACATCAAACCCATACGTATTAATTGGGGCAGGTTTAGTTGCGAAGAAAGCAATTGAAAAAGGGCTTGTAGTACCTGAGTACGTAAAAACATCATTAGCACCAGGATCTAAAGTTGTTACTGAGTACTTAGATAAATCAGGTTTAACGACATATTTAGATCAATTAGGTTTCCAAACAGTTGGTTACGGTTGTACGACTTGTATCGGTAACTCTGGTCCGTTAGCAGAGGAATTAGAAGAAGCAATCGCAGCAAACGATTTATTAGTAACATCTGTTTTATCTGGTAACCGTAACTTTGAAGGTCGTATTCATCCACTTGTAAAAGCAAACTACTTAGCATCACCACCACTTGTTGTGGCATATGCACTTGCAGGTACTGTTGATATTGACCTGAAAAATGATGCAATCGGTAAAGATGCAAATGGCAATGCTGTTTACTTCAAGGACATTTGGCCATCAGCTAAAGAAATTGAAGATGTAGTTCAAAACGTTGTTACATCTGAACTGTTCAAGAAAGAATATGCACAAGTATTTAACAGCAATGAGCGCTGGAATGAAATCCAAACTTCAAATGAAGCTTTATATACTTGGGATAATGATTCAACTTATATTCAAAACCCACCGTTCTTTGAAGGATTATCTAAAGAGCCAGGTGAAGTTGAAACGTTATCAGATTTACGCATAGTTGGTAAATTTGGAGACTCTGTAACGACAGACCATATTTCACCAGCAGGTTCAATTGGTAAGCATACACCAGCAGGACGCTACTTATTAGAAAACGGCGTACAACCTGTTGACTTTAACTCTTACGGTTCTCGTCGTGGTAACCACGAAGTTATGATGCGTGGTACATTCGCGAACATCCGTATTAAAAACCAAATCGCACCAGGAACAGAAGGCGGATACACAACATATTGGCCAACTGGTGAAGTAACATCAATCTATGATGCTGCTATGAAATATAAAGAAGATGGCACAGGTCTTCTAGTTGTTGCTGGTAAAGATTACGGTATGGGAAGTTCTCGTGACTGGGCTGCGAAAGGTACAAACTTATTAGGTATTAAAGCAGTAATCGCAGAAAGCTTCGAACGTATTCACCGTAGTAACCTAGTATTAATGGGTGTATTACCACTTCAATTTAAAGATGGCGATAGCGCTGAAACGTTAGGTCTTGTTGGTAACGAGTCATTTGAAATTCAAATTGACAAAACAGTTAGACCACGTGATCTTGTAAAAGTAGTTGCAACTGATGCAGATGGCAACGAAAAACAATTTGAAGTAGTAGCTCGTTTCGATAGTGAAGTTGAAATTGACTACTACCGTCACGGTGGTATCCTACAAATGGTTCTTCGTGAGAAAATCGAAGAGTCAAAAGTGTCGAACTAAATAATTGAAATGAACGATAAGGAAGCTAACAACTGTTAGCTTCCTTATTTTATGGAAAGGGATGAAACCATTTGGTTTCATCCCTTTCTTTTTACTATAAAAATGGAGGGAACATCATGAAAGAATATAAAAGAATATTGTTACCGTTACAGAAAGAAAAATTATTAGTAATAGCAGCTGTATGTAGTGGATGCTTTGCTGCTATTTTAAATTTATCTCGTCCACTATTCATGGGATTAATTGTAGATAACCTTATTCAACGAGAGTTAAAGGAGGCGTATCTTTACATTACTTTGTTTGCAGCTAGCCGCTTGTTGATGTGGGTGAACAATCTTTCATTTGATTATGTAAGTTCAAAAGCGAGTCAGCAAATATTACGAGAGAAGCGTATAGAGGTATTGCGTCATTTCTTCTCATTACCGTTTGAAGAGAGTGAGAAGATTAAGGGAGGAGAGTTAGAGACATTAGTCGTGTCTGATATTCCGAACTGGGTCAGATTATATGGATCCATATTAATAGAATATATACACGCTATTGCCCAATTTATTGGTGCACTCATAGCACTACAACATATAGATATGCAGTTCATATTGTGGGTAACTCCGTTTTTATTTTTAAGTGCAACGGTTCCGATGTTGGCGGGAAAAAAGGTAAGAAACATTGCAAGCATTGCTCAAAAGAATCAATCAAGTGTTGTAGAGATGGTGTCACAGTTTGTAAAAGGAGCACAAGATTTACGTAGTTTGCAAAAAGAGAGCTGGGCAATTGGCTTATTTAAAGGAGTGACAGTAAAATCTTATAAAGCAGAAGTAAAGAAGACGATGATGCAACATTGCATTGGAGTAGTTGGAACAGTGATTGAAACAGGAGCATATATCGTTGTTCTCATTATAGGTGCGCAAAAAATAATGCAGGGCGAAATGGAAGTTGGTTCACTTGTTGCAGTGTTAGCTACAATAGAGATGCTCTTTTTCCCTGTCCGCTATGTGGGAGATTTATTAATGATGACACAAGTTGCAGTTGCTTCGGCAAGTAGAGTTTTCTTCTTTTTAGATAAACGAGTGGCAAATAGTCATGTAGAAAGAGCGATGGGGATGACGGTAACGAATGTTTCATTTCAGGAGAGTGATGAAGAGAAATGTAGGATAAAAAACATTGATTTGCAAATTAATCCTGGTGAACTCGTTATGATTGTGGGAGAAAGTGGTGCAGGAAAGACGACGATTTTAAAATTAATGACAGGTTTGTATAAACCATCTAACGGTAGCATTGTTTATTATGGTAATGAGGCTCGTATGGCTACAGTGTGGCAAGAACCTCGTTTCTTTCGGACCACAGTAAAAGAGAATGTGCATTTCGGAGAAGAGTATTTAGAAAATCAATTAGAAAAAAATATTGAACTTGTAAATGTGAAATCGATTATTAGAGATTTATCAGAAGGGATTGAAACTGTACTACATAAAAGCGGAGAAGAGTTTTCGGGAGGGGAAAGGAAACGTCTTGCATTATTACGTGCCATTGTTTCAAATCCGAATCTTATTATTTTAGATGAACCGACTGCGGGATTAGATTCGAGCAATCAAGAAACTGTTTGGAATATGATAGAAGGATTAGGAAGAGATGTAACACGAATTGTGGCAACACATGATGTAGAGAAAGCGATACTAGCAGATCGTGTTGTCATAATGAGAGAAGGAAGTATTGTTGCATGTGGAAGTCCTGAAAAATTAATAAATAGTCATTCGTTTTGCAAGTGATGTGAATAAAGATAAGAGTACCGCTCTTATCTTTATTCAGCGTCATCTATTTGATACTCGATAGATTCCGAGTGATTCAGATCAACGTTAAAAGTAGCGGTCATAAGGAAAGTGGCAATTCCGAGGATTACAAAAAGGACGAATGAGATTAGAGAGACGTAGAGACAAATACGCCCTATTTTCTTTTTTTCAAGATCTTTACTAAAGAGTGAAATGATCCATGTAATAATACCGATTGGGTATAAAAGAAAACTAAGAATATATAATGTTATTTTTTCGAATGAATTCATAAACGATCCCCCTTTTGTTAAAGATTATATAAGAAAGTAAAAAGGTGAATGGGTCGATAAGAAGATAAGCGGCACTTCATTTGTTTTTCTAATTATATGATAAAAAGGAAAAAATTGCACTTTAAATAAGAATATTCTAATTATTTTGACTGTGAATATTTCCAAGCTTGTCCGTATAAGCTAAAATAAGGTATATAGTATTTGGGTAATTAGGTTAATAAGAAGATAAATACGTTAGGGTGATATAAAATGTGGCGGAAGCTTACGATTATTGTAGTGTTACTTTGTTTAGCGGGATATGCAGCTTATGAACAGTTTGGTAAAAAAGACCAGGCGGTACAAGGGGAGCAAGAAAAAAGTGAAGCTGCTATGAAAGAGATGATTGCAAGTAATGGTATTGAAATAGGGAAGAGTGCACCAGACTTTGCATTAACGAAGTTAGATGGAACGAATGTAAAGTTATCGGATTTAAAAGGAAAGAAAGTAATTTTAAACTTTTGGGCAACGTGGTGTGGACCTTGCCAGCAAGAAATGCCTGATATGGAAGCTTTCTATAAAGAACATAAAGAAAACGTAGAAATTTTAGCAATAAATTATACGCCTTCAGAAAAGGGTGGGGGAGTAGAAAAGGTAAGCAATTTTGCTAAGGAAAAAGGAATTACTTTTCCTATTTTATTGGACAAGAACATTGATGTGACAACAGCGTATAAAGTAATTACGATTCCAACTTCGTATTTTATAGATACGAAAGGTGTCATTCAAGATAAGTTCATTGGACCGATGACGCAAAAAGAGATGGAGAAAAGGGTTGCTAAATTAAAATAATGGTGAAAAGGTAGAGGTGGAGAGTTCCCATTTCTGCCTTTTCTTTTTCAAGTAGTAATAACTTCATGATATGATGTAAGAAATATAAACGTTTAGAGATAAAGGAGTGTATGGAGTGGGGAATGTATCCTTACCGTTAGATTATGTTGTAATTGATTTTGAAACAACAGGATTTAACCCTTATAATGATAAAATTATTCAAGTTGCAGCGGTGAAATATCGTAATCATGAACTAGTAGATCAATTTGTTTCCTATGTGAATCCAGAGCGTTCAATTCCGGACCGAATAACGAGTTTAACAGGTATTACAAATTATCGTGTTTCAGATGCACCGACGATTGAAGAAGTATTACCTTTATTTTTAGCATTTTTACATACAAATGTAATTGTCGCTCATAATGCATCTTTTGATATGCGCTTTTTGAAAAGTAATGTAAATATGCTTGGGTTACCGGAACCTAAAAATAAAGTGATTGATACTGTGTTTTTAGCAAAGAAATATATGAAGCACGCGCCAAATCATAAACTTGAAACGTTAAAGCGAATGCTTGGAATTCGTTTAAGTTCTCATAATGCATTTGATGATTGTATTACGTGTGCAGTTGTTTATCAAAAATGTGCATCTATTGAAGAAGAAACAAACAGGAAATCGAATACGGAAGTACTTGATGAAACAGCAGTATATGAAGCAGTAAAAAAGATACTTGTACGAAATAAACGTGATATCGAATGGATTCGTTGTATGAATGTAGGAAGCTATGTAGACATAAAAGCTTTTTACCCAGTTATGAGAATAAAAGTAAGAGGGAGAAAGAAATATGTATTAACAGAGATATTAGAAGATGATGTGAAAGAAATATGTACGAGTTTAAATTGTGAACCCGCGTTAAAAAGTGAAGTTGGTAATACGAGAATTATGCTTAATAGCTTAGAGGATGTCCTGAAATTAGAAAGTTATATTTTAGGACAGTATGATTTCGTACTGCAAGCGCTAAGTGAGTATAAACAAAGTGAAATGAATGCAGATGAAAAGCTAAAAGAATATTTAAATATAATGGTATAAAAAACTCCGTGTACAAGAAGTTGTACACGGAGTTTTTTTAGGAGTACTAAAACATAAAATTTTCTTACAAATCTGATTAAAGAGTTTTTCATTTGCTCATACTATGTATAGTAAGAATGCGAAGGAGAGAGGGTGAACAGCATGAGAAGAAGTCGCCGTAAATCATTTGACGAACTTGTGAAAGAAAATAAACAACAATTATTAAGTGATCGTGATGCAATTGATCGCATTGAAGAGCGCATTGAAAAACGTTATGAAATGAAACTTTTTAAGCAAGCTGAATAATTCTTAACACTAGTACGATACTAGTGTTAAGGAGGCGATAGTAATGGGTAATCCGAAAAAGAATTCAAAAGACTTTGCACCGAATCATATTGGAACACAATCAAAAAAAGCTGGTGGCAATAAAGGAAAGCAAATGCAAGACCAAACAGGCAAACAACCGATTGTTGATAACGGTTAAAAAAGGGAGAATGTTGTCATTCTTCTTTTTGTGACGGATTTTTAATAGTCAAAAAGGGCTGACTTATGTCAGCCCTTTTTCGTAATCGTAAAATTTTCAACGAGTAAACGCCAATTTTGCGGGAATGGTAAGCCAATCTTCCAGTAACTAATACCGCCTATACCTTGTTCTTTCATTAAATTGAATTTGCTTTGAACAGACCGTGAATCTTCAAACCAAACTTCGTGTTGAACACCATTTTCATCAAAATAATTAAAATGAGGAGCTTGGGCTGTGAAATCATAACGAATAGGAACATTATATTTACGAGCTAGTGCAACAGCTGCGACAGAGCTAATTGCTTTTGCGGGTGGATTTCCTTGTTTAAATGGAAGCTTCCAATCAAACCCGTATAAATTTTGCCCCATCATAATTTTTTGGGGAGGCATTTGAGATTTTGCATATTGAAGTACTTCTTTCACCGGACCGATAGGAGAAATCGCCATCGGTGGCCCGCCCTGCCATCCCCAGTCATATGTCATAATGACGACGAAATCAACAATCTGCCCTTGCGCTTTATAATCGTGAGCTTCGAAAAATTTTCCCTTTTGATTTGAACTTGTTTTCGGTACGAGAGTTGTGCTCAATGTGTACCCGCTAGGTAAGCGTGTTTTTACATTTCGTAAAAAACGATTATACGCTTCGCGGTCTTCAGGTGCTACACTCTCGAAATCGAAATGAATGTCTCGCATGCCATATTTCTCAGCTGTTTGCAAAATGTTAGTAATAAATTTGTTTTGAATCGTTGCGTCGCGTAAAATAACCGATGTTAGATCGGCACTGAAATTACCATTTTCAATATTTGTAATAACGAGCATAGGGATTGTTTTACCTTGCGTTGCAATATTAGCGATTTTAGCTGTTTCAGTAGGTTCTTTTAATGTGCCATCTCTTTTTGCCTCAAAACTAAAATAAGCTAAGTATGTTAAGAATGGATTGATGGCACGTGTAGCATTAACTAAACTCTCTTTAATCGGTATAGTGGAAGGCTGTAAATAAGCGATGGATTCTACAGCTCGTTTTGTACCTTTTGGTACGTATAATTGTTGTCCGACATGGAGAATAGATTTTAAAGATAAATTATTAACTTTAGCTAAACTAGCGAGGGGGACATTATATGTTTGAGAAATTCGATATAGGCTGTCACCAGGCTGTACATAATAATTATTCCCTTTCGTATTAACGATAAGTGCCTGACCAACAACGAGTGTTTCAGCTGGATTTAATCCATTGTCCTTTACTATTTCATCAGGTGTTGATCCATACTTTGATGCCAAGCTATATACGCTATCACCGCTACGAACAGTTACAATTTGAATCATATGCTTGCTCCTTTCAGTAAAAGATTCACTGTTTTTATTTTATTTTTGATTTCACTGTATTATGATTAAATGTATGCAAGGTAGCAGAAGTGAAAGAAGGGAAGAAACAGTTAGTGTATATCTACAAAAATATATAATTAGTGATAAAATATTTGTAGATGAAAAATTGTCGCCGGGGTAAAGTAGTTTCATGGGATGAAAAATATGAAAGTATATTCAATTGGTGATTTTGCAAAAAAGGCAGGTAGGATAGAACAAACTAATTGCCATCTTCAAGGGGAAATAAGCTAAGAAGATGGTTAAGGGGTTGCTGGAAAATGATGCTTGCGAAGAAAGTGAGAATCAAGCCGAATAAAGAACAAGAATTGCAACTTTGGAAATCTGTTGGTACGGCAAGATGGGCTTATAATTGGACACTGGCGAAGCAAGAAGAGAATTACAAGAATGGCGGAAAGTTCATATCAGACGGTTTTTTACGGAAAGAATTAACTGTATTAAAGCAGACTGAAGAATATGCTTGGTTGTACGATGTTTCAAATAATATAGCCAAACAAGCGATTAAAGATGCTTGTGAAGCATATAAGCGATTTTTCAAGGGACTGGCTGATAAACCACGATTCAAAAGCAGAAGGAAAGCAAACCTCTCTTTTTACAATGATAATGTCAAGTTAAAAGTAAAAGAAAAACAAGTTTTGATTGAGAAAGTTGGTTGGGTAAAAACATCCGAAAAGTTACCTGTA